>JAPJNA010000065.1 GCA_026461395.1 Chthoniobacterales bacterium
ACATCGTAAAATCTACCCCATCCTACTCAAACACCTCCGCCAGCACCCTCTCTCAACTACATAAGACCCTTTCTAATCCACATGCTCAAAATCGAAAACCTCCAAATTGGATTTACCACTCCCAATGGCATCTCCCCCGCACTCAAGGGTGTCTCACTGGAAATCGGTCGTGGCGAAACACTCGCGATTGTGGGCGAGAGCGGTAGCGGCAAGAGCGTCACCGCTCTAGCCATCACACGCCTTCTGCCGATACCCCCTGCTGTTTATCAGTCAGGAAGCATCACGTTTGATGGCCGAGATCTGCTGACAGCCTCCGATGCCGAACTCCGCAAGGTGCGCGGGGGCAAGATCGCCTACATCTTTCAGGAACCCTCCACCTCGCTGAATCCCGTCTATTCGATCCGTAGCCAGATGGCTGAGATGATCGAGCTTCACCGTCCTGATGTAACGGATATCGATACCGAGATCATCCGCTGGCTTGATGCCGTCGGCATCGTTGATCCTGCGACTCGACTCCACGACTACCCTCATCAACTCAGTGGAGGCATGCAGCAACGCGTCATGATTGCTATGGCTCTCTCAGCCAGACCAGATCTGCTCATCGCCGACGAGCCTACCACCGCCCTGGATGTCACGATCCAAAAACAGATCCTCGACAAACTCCGTGAGCTCCAGCGCGATCTCAACATGGCGGTGATGTTGATCACTCACAACTTTGCCATTATAAAGGGTCTGGCCCGCAACGTCGCTGTGATGTATCGGGGTGAGATCGTCGAGTATGGAGAGACCGAACAAGTACTTAGCAATCCCCAACACCCTTATACGAAGGCCCTGATCGCCTGCATCCCGAGGCTAGGTGACCACAAGCATAGACTTCCGACTATCGAGTCAAATCCGCAGAAATGATACCCCGCTACAACGATCTGGCAGCCAACGAGCGGACCTACCTGGCGTGGATGCGCACAGCGCTGGCCCTCATCGCCTTCGGATTCTTGCTGGAACGCTTTGACCTGCTGCTCCGTTATTTCGCTAAGAGCATGAGCGAAGGTAAGATCCCTCTAACTCCTCCCGGCTCCCTTCTCGGCCGCGAAGCAGGTATCATCTTGGCGGCACTGGGACTCCTGATCATGCTGATCTCCACATGGCGCTTTGTCCTCACCACCCGTAGGCTTAAAAGCGAGAAAGAAGAAACTTACAACATCCTCAGCGTCCTGATCACAGGCGGGATTTTCATCATCCTAGCCGTTTTCGTTCTCCTCTACATCGGTAGGTTTTTGAACCTGAGCTGAGAAAAGGGTTCATGCCCGAGTCCTGATTTTTGAGGATTTTCGGACTGAATGACCTCCCATGAATGAAAGAAGAAGCAAATCCGCTGGCGCATTCACCAAAGCATGGTAACTTCAACCTATGAAGAATCATCTCCCCCTAGTAGCGTCACTTCTCTTCACTCTAAATGCTTTTGCCGCTTCCTTCCCAGACATCAGCCTTGCTGATCTCAAGTCGGATATAGCCGCCAAAAAAGTGACTCTGCTTGACGTGAACGGTCCCGTCTCCTATGCCAACGGCCATATTCCGGGCGCCATCGACTACACAGCCCATACTGCCGATCTCGCTAAATTCCTGCCAGCCGACAAGTCCTCCCTGATTGTCGCCTACTGCGGCAATGAGCATTGCGGTGCCTATGCCCGTGCAGCGGAAGCCGCACAGAAATTAGGCTACTCAAACGTCCAGCACTTCAAACCAGGCATCGCAGGCTGGAAGTCGGCTAACGAGCCGACTGAAAAATAAAGAGTCAAGGGAAGGTCTCCTGCGGAGGCGCTGAGATCGTAGAGTCTTTTGGCTCCTCGCTGGTTGGAGTCGGTGCAAGAGTTCAGATCGTTGGATCGATCAAATCGATTGAGATCGGCAAGTGATGACATGGTGGGAGAGATTGCACTCGCCACACTCCCGAATCGCTCATCTTTTATGACTAAAAACCGATCGCTCTTATTGTCCTGAACCGAACGGTCTCCTTTAGTCCTTTTTACCCGCAATAGCCGCCAAGGCCTCCACCACCATCGGCCTATCCTCGGGATAGGTGAGACCAAACCAGGGATCCGAGGAGCTGAGAAGTCGTACCTTGGCATCGCCGGTACCGATTAAAGAACTCACGGCGGCTGGCAGATAAAACTCGGCCTTGGGATGATTTCCTCTCTCTTCGAGAAACTCGTCAAAAAGCCTTTCAAGATGATCGAAGAGATCGGGCATGAATCCCCAGAAGTTCATCGAGGTTGGCTCCGATCCATCCAGTTGAATCGGGGGGGTTCCCTCAGCCATAATTCCTCCGGCAGTTCGAGAAATGGCAGTTCTTTCGGTTATATCAATGAGATACCCATGGTTATCGGTGCGGCAGATGCCCCTTGATACGGATCCGTTATCAGAGAGCGTCTGGTCCAAGCGATACCCTACCATGGCATACTGGCTGGAAGTTGCTGATTGTAAGAATGCGGCCAGCTCTATGAATCCTGATGGCCCATAATAATCGTCCGCATTGATGACAGCGAAGGGCCCCCTAACCACAGATCTAGACGCTAGGACTGCATGACCGGTGCCCCATGGCTTTTCGCGCCCCGGAGGGGAGACGCGCCCACCTGGCAAAGGCTCTAATTCCTGGAAGGCATACTCAACTGCCATGAGTCCCTCATAGCGGGAACCAACGACGTCTTGGAAGAGTTCTAGCATCCCCCGCCTGATCACGAAAACCACCTTGTTGAAGCCCGCCTTAATGGCATCACTTACGGAGTAATCGAGAATGATCTCTCCGGAGGGACCGACAGGCTCAAGTTGTTTGAGTCCTCCGTAACGGCTACCCATTCCTGCCGCAAGAACCACAAGCGTCAGTTCCATAAACTTATTCCTGAATTAAGGTTGCTTTTTTAAGGCTGTTTTTTGAGCGGCCCCACTGAGGAGCCCACGCTATCTTTATAGAAAATGATCCCGTGCTGGCGGAGATTTATCACGAAGGCCTTGAGATCTCCTGTCGCTCCCTGAACAGAATCCATTGCGTTATTGCCTTTCTTCAGGAAAACGTTGGCCTTGGCCATCACTCCCTTGAGTTCGCC
>JAPJNA010000066.1 GCA_026461395.1 Chthoniobacterales bacterium
CTCTTCGCTGTATCTGCTTTTTTTCATGTTGTTCTGCTCTCCTTATTGCCCAGCAGAACTTCATTTTTCAACTGTCCCGTTTATGGGGGTCAGGTCAACAATGCAATTGCCAAAGGTTCCCAATTCGGGAACAATCCGCTTGACGCGAACCGATCCTGATTTAACATTTTTATGAGAATCATCTCCCGAAAAACGCTCCGCGATTTTTATGAAAAGCACGCCGATGCCAAAGCTCCCTTGGAAGTGTGGTTCCATGAAGCTGTCGCCGCAGAGTGGAAATCTCCCGCCGACATCAAGCGGCGCTATCCTTCCGCTGACGTGCTGCCCGGCAATAGGGTGGACTTCAACATCAAGGGTAATACCTACCGGCTCATTGTGAAGATCCACTACAATACATCGATCCTGTTCATCCGCTTTGTCGGCACCCATGCCGACTACGACAGGATCGACGCGGAGAAAATCTGATACATCCCATGAAACTCAAGATCATCAAGTCGGCAAAGGAATACTCGAAGGCACTGTCCCGAGTGGAGGAGCTGATGGATGCCACTCCCGGCTCCCCAAAAGAGGAAGAGCTGGAGCTCTGGGCTCTCCTTGTGGAGTGCTATGAGGAGGAAAACTTCCCGATGGATCTCCCCGATCCCGTGGAGGCGATCAAGTTCCGTATGGAGCAGGAAGGACTCCGTCAGAAGGACCTGGAGAAGTACTTCCCCGGAAAGAGCCGGGTCTCCGAGATCCTCAATCACAAGCGCTCCCTGAGTATCGGTATGATACGTGCCTTGCACCATGGGCTAGGGATCCCCGCCGAGGTGCTGATCCGCGAGGTTGCGGCATAAAACATTCCATCACCATCATGCAGACATTCACTACAAAGGCATTTTCAGATCTCCCGGACGCTGATGAAATGCGTTCTAACGGCCCAGGGGTAGAGGTGATGATTTTGCAGAACGAGTCCAAGACCATTGAGCTGGAAGCCTTGAATGATGAAGTGGAGTCAGCCCTTGAGGAACTTGAGCTCACTATCGATAGCGACACGATCCCGGACGAGGTAATGACCTCCCTGATCGAGCACCTAAACTCCGCACGGGTGCTGGATGTGCCTGTTTAAAAATCGCTAACAGCTCACAACCGCGAGCATCTGCCGGGCGCGGCTTGCGGCGATCCAGTAGGAGAGGCGCTGGTCGGACTCCAAATCCTCCCAGCGAGGTGTGCCGATCAGGACGACGGCACGGGCGTCGAGGCCCTTGGACTTGTTGAATGAGGTGGCCCGGAGGAAGCCTTTCTTGCCGGCATCGGGCGAAACTGCCGAGACGATCCGGCAGTTGGCGAAAAACCCGTCATTCTCGAAGAGTCGGTGTTTCTCGGAGAAGGGATCCTTTGGAAACAGCAGCAGCGTTTCCTCCGGCGAGACGAGTTTCTGATCAAACCAGTCCTTGAGCAGGGCAGCTGCCTCAGATTTCGCCATCTCGGGGTTTGGAGCCTGCCGGAGGATCACTTCGGGGCCGGCGAGGAGGTGACTGCTCCGGAGTCCCTCGATCAAGCGCTCGGTTTCCAAGTTCTCAAGGCTCTGTAAATATTTGAAGACGGGACGAGTGTAGCGGCGGGTCTCCAAAAGCTGGAGGTGGGCTTTTCCGGAGAGTTCTTCCGAAACCTTGGCGATGTTGAACTCGCCGCTCAGGAAAGCCGGCCTCTGGGCTGGATCGTAGTAGAGGCCCATCTGGGAATTCACTTTTCCGGTCAGGAGGGCGAAGTAGATCTCCCACCAGTCGTTGCGGTGATCCTGGGCCTCGTCCACGACCAAGGCATCGAAGGGAGCCTGGAATCCCTCTGCTGTGACTGCAGCAAGAAGAGCCGAGGGAAGAAGCTCGTCGTAGTAGTGCTGGAGTTCCTCTTGGGGAGCGGCGGAAGGTGGCTTTGCAGGAAGCTCTTCCTTGGCGAAGCGGCCGATGAGTTCCTCGCTGAGCTCTTCCCAGGTGCGGACGGTGATCTTCCCCGGCGTAGATTCGTTCCCCGTGATACGCAGGCGGTGAAATGATTGGGTTAGGGAGGCTCCCAAGGCCTTGTTGTAGCAGAGAAAGAGAACATCCATGCCCTGTGATGCAAGCATCCCGGCATGACGCTCAGCCATCCAGGTCTTGCCCGAGCCGGGGCCCCCACGGACAAGGAGTTGGCTGTTCTCTGAAAGCGCCTCGAGGAGCGAAAAGTCCGCCGAAGCCTTGTCATGGAGGAGTCTGTCGGTTTCGCTGATGAATTTGGCTTCCGCCTCCGCTGAGCCGTCGCCATAGACTGCGTTGAAGAGATTGCGAACTGACTCGGGATCTTTTGCCGGGTAGCCCCCGGAGGTGATTTCCTGCCAGTACTGCGGAAGCTTGCGGAGGTGCTCTGGGCCTCCGATCAGGGTGAAGGGCTGTCCGGGGGATTTAGGGTAATAGCGATTGTCCTTGGCTGAGAAAATCGCCGCGACAGTCCAAGGCATCTCAAAGTCACCGTTACCCTGATCGAGCCGATCCTGCATGGCTTTCAGGACACCTGCTTTCTGGGCCTGCACTTGATCCTCGGCCCGCTTCTGGGGATCACCGTCATTCTGCCCCGTGGGAGCGAAGACCCGGGCCCGTGTCTTGACCTCCAGTACGAGCAAGCGTCCGTCGGGACCCAGGATCAGGAAGTCGCCTTCTCTGGGAATATTGTCGTCCAGGTAGTCGTAGCACCAGCAGACCGACCAGGAATCATCCAAGTACTGGAGGGCACGGTAGGCAGCGAGTTCCCCCTCGTTGACCATACCATCAGGGGAGCGTGAGATGAACCAGCGGGCCATGGGGGGGATGATATGGCGGTTCAGGCTATAGACTGAAGACTTTTAGGAGGATGCCTGAGACTAACATCGAGTGCTGTGAGTCGAGGTGGGTGTCCTATAGGCTTATCCGTTATCGGATAAGGGGGCTTGTCCGGGTTCCGGACAAGCTATGGGGAGTTTTATCTTAAGCGGGCTTTAGAAAACGAAGGTTTGTGTAAACCAAAAGACGATTTGCTTAACACAAGGCATCTTTGTGTTCAGCCGGACTGAGATAAGTCAGCCTAAATCGAGGCTGTTATTGATCCCTTCACAAGAAAAAAGAAAGGGACGACACTTGGTGTCGCTGCTCCCAAAGAGACTCTCCCTATGAACGAGATCCGGTTTCTTGAACTCGCCGCAGTAGCCGACTTTCCTTTGATGACGGCACCTCCAGCTCCTCTTGAAGTCTCCTGCGAAATAGACTGGCCTGAGTCCTGGGGGAGCCATCCTCCCATCCGTCTCCAGCCATCCGGGCCGTATGCTGGAAGTTCGGTCGAGACGGATCGGATCATCCACCGCTGGCGTCCTCGGATCTTTAACTTGGTAGAGCAGGCGAACTCAATGGCCAGGGATCTCTGTGAAATCTCTTGGAATGGAAACAATGAAACTTATCCCTGCTGTCATTTCCTGAAGTTGATCGAGCCTCTAGGTAGGGACATGCGTCCTTTCTGTGATGCCGCCTGCGAGCTTCTTCTCCAAGTCCGTTCAAGGGACGAGATCATAGAGGAGGCTTTCTGGCCTGATCACCGAAAACTTGATGCTCGCGACGTGATGGAATGGATGGAGCGCTGGGGAGCATGGCTGACAGATGCGCACGGCCAATTTCAGTTTTGGAGCATCTTCTTGCCCTGCGAGGCAATGGAAGCCCTCTATCGGTATGTCTATGCCTTGGTGCATGAGTTCTATCTGGAGGTTCTGGAACTCCACTTGGAATGGGAGGAAGCAGTATCGCTCAAGAGAGCCATCGGTGAAGCCCTGCCGGATATTTACGATGGTCCACCCGAGGCAATCATCTATTACCATCCCCGACTCTTCCTGGATGAGAGGGAATTCACCCTGACGACCGAGAATGCGGAGGAGCTTCGCGACTGGGCTTACGATGCATTCGTCAACTGGAAGCGCCGTATTACTGATGAGCAGAAACAATCCCTCTTCATGCTCGGCTATGAGGCTGATCAGCTCTGCGCAGTGAGGCGATGGGATGACTGACCCCGGGCTGGAAAGTTATCTTACGGATGATTTCCGTAAGATAGATTGCCCTCCCTGTTGAAGGGCTACTTCCTGGATGCCTTGCAAAAGAGACTCAGCAGGGACATTTCCTTCAGGGAGTTGGCTGAGGTTTGGGGGATCCGAGGATCTGCCACCACGATGGCCAGGCATTTGGCACGTGAGATGGCAACATTGATACGGTTCCGATCCAGAATGAAACCGAGGCCTCGGGATCCGTATTCCCCGTAACTCGAGCCTAGGGAGTAGATGCAGACGGGAGCCTCCTGTCCTTGGAAGCGGTCAACGCTGCCGATACGTGTTCCGTCCGGGAGAGAACGCTTCAAGGCGCTGACTTGGGCGTTGTAGGGGCTCATGACAAGGATGTCATCCAGCCGCAGAGGGCGGGTGGTTCCATTTTTGTCTGTGTAGTTCCTTCCAAGGAGTTCCGTAACGATTTGGGAGACTCGGATCACCTCCTCTTCGCTGCGCTGGGTATTGCCCTCGTGTTCCACAGGGGAAAAGAGGATGCCGTGCTCCTTGGTCACTAGGGATGCGCTCGGGGGAACGCTGATCCTCTGCCGGTCACAATCGGGGTGAGCCGTTAGGCGTCCCTCGTAGATGCTTTCGGAGATAAAGGTGCAGACCGAGGAATGCATCCGGTAAGTTTCTCCAAGAAAGATACCGGCATGAGCGGGAACAACTGGGTGAAAAACGGGCGCTTTCGGTAGGCTGCGCACAGAATCAACGAGAACATATTGAAGGACGGAAAGGCCCGCATCACCGGGATGGGTTCCCTGGATGGGTTGTTCCAACTGCATCTGGTCACCCATCAGTACCAGATTCTGGGTGCAGCGAGTTATAGCAACTGCATTGGCAAGGCTCACCTGGCCTGCCTCATCGATGAAGAGATAGTCGAGCTTACCTTCCCATTCCAAGCGGGCAAACAACCAGGATGTACCTGCAATCACCCCTCCATGATACTCACTGATAGCTCTCTGGTTAGTTGCCTTGGAAATTTCTGGAATCTCCTCCTCATCACCTGATGTACGGACTCCCTGAACGCCGCCAGGGCACTCTTTGACGACCCCCTTGAGAAGGTTCAAGACGGCCTTATGGCTATTGGAGGTGATGCCCACGCGTTTGCCTTGGGAGAGAAGTTGAGCAATCACCTTGGAAGCAGTGAAGGTCTTCCCCGTACCCGGAGGTCCCTGGATAATAAGGCATCCTCCGTTCATGTCCTGAGAAACCCGCAGGGCAGCTTGCAAGGGGGTCTCTGCTGGGAGAAGCATCTGGCGATTGGGCGCAGTGCGAAGGAGTAGGGATTTGAGCGAATCGGGAATCTCTCCGGAGTTCAGGTAAGTACGCGCGATATCTTTAATGGCATCCTGGATCGGTTTGGCGGGGACGATTTCACTTAAGATGATGCTCCCTCGGGAAGGGAATGCGCCCCCAAAATGGTCGCTGATCTTTTTTGCACTAATCTTCAGCTCAAGAGTTCCGGTGCGAAGATCAAGTGACAAGAGGGTGAACTTGGCATGGAGGTGACCTTGGAACATAACGAATGCGGCCTCCCTGATCTTGCATTCCTGTGTGGCATCAAAGGTGTATTTCTGAACCAGGGACTGCTTCTCAACACGAGGTGCTCCTTCAATGACAATTCCAGCAATGCACTCAGGAGCATCCCTGAGCACATCCTCGGTCTGCTCATTCAGGTCAAAAAGACGCCACCAGATAGGGAGTTCCTCCCGGCGGTGAAATCCCATGAGATCAGCAAGAATCCATGCGATGGGATCGTTCGCCTTAGCCCTAAGGGCCGCCACGATCTCCTGATGTTCTTTGATCAACTCGGCAGCTTTGGCCTTTCTTTCAGTCTCCTTGTCCATCTTGTTGTCGTCATCCTCATCACTCTCCTCGATAGCGGAGTCGGCGGGTGATGAAGCGATGTCATTCTGATGGGCAAGGTTTCGAAGCCATTCGGCAAGTTCCCACGTGGATTTACAGTCATCCTCATTGTAATCGCGGATTTCCTTGAGAATCGGGCTGGATGACCAATCCTTAGCCTCTCCGCTATCCATCCATCGCGCGTAGTAGACCACCGAGCCAATCGATGTGGCCACATTGGTTGAGCGTTCTTGGCCGGCTCGATACAGCTTTTCAACTGTCTTGACGGAGTAGTTTTTATCCCCGATGCGTAGAGCCTTTTTGACGATTTGGTAAAGGTCCACAAAGACCCCGTTACGCAGGAGCTCACTTACTTCATGCTGACACGTGTCATACCGGGACATAAGCCGCCGGACTGCACCAACCTCATAGGGGGCATAGTGATAGATATGCATCCCGGGGTTTTTCTTCCACCGTGCATAAGCCCAGAGAATGAATCCACGGAAAGCCTCTTTTTCCTCCTCTTGGTCGTGGGCCCACCAGTCCTTGAAATGAAAGGCGCCGTTTTCCAGATACCCAGCTCCCCACAAATATTCGAGTCCTCCGATCGCGAGGGGATAACCTTCCATGTCGAAGAAGACATCAGCGGGATCTTCCGCTGGTAGCATTACAAGCCCGTGTGGCTTGTCCGGAGCGGGAGATATAATCTCAAATACAGCCAAAGCATCTGGGTTGTTCTTGCGAGCTTCCAGCGTGGCTTTCTGAAGGCGCGCCTGGGCAACCAATTTCTCAAGCATTGCTGGCAGCAGTTTCTCAACACGCGCACCAGATGCATTCGCAAGTTTTTTAACCGTATCGATGCCGGCGCTCTGAAGCTTCTTGATCTGATTCGCGGAGATGCCTGCGACTTTGACAAGGTGATCCTTGATGTTGAAATACTCCTCAGCGTGAGAGTTCCAGATGCCATGATCAGCCCTGGGTTGCGGTTCTGGACGATTGGCAATGTCGCCGTCGTATTCCTCCTGGAGTTTCAGGAAGCCCTCCTTGATGGAGAGGTAGTAATCGAAGTAATCGGAGATCCGTAACTGAGGGCGCTCAAGCGTACCCAGAATAATGCCGAAGAACTCTGGCATCGAGGTGCCGGGGGTGTGGGCAAGCATCTCTGCGTAACAGCAAAGCTGGACTGCGAAGTAGGGTTTGATGGAGCGGGCTACCTTGGTATCCCACAGGAGGTAGGTGCCGGTGGCGTGATCCAGTTCAAGGAAATCGGTGAATCCGGTGAAGGATCCGTGACGTAGCGTTCCTTGGTAGATGACGGGGGCCCTCTGAGCTATGGCCTCGAGTGTATGTTCGTGGGCTGCATCAGGATCCCTGTCGTGGATTTCAACCAAGGCTGGTTCCTTGGCTTTCCAATCCTTCAGGATGACGCCTTCATGGATGATGCCGGAATCGGCAATGAGTTGCATATCCTCGGACTTAGGATCGGGAGTGAGTAGACCCGGGTTTTCGAGGTGGTGTCTGGCCATCCACGAGGCGAACGGGGATTCAAGATAACCAACGAGGTCACTGGGAGAAAAAATCAGGTCTCCACTAAGGGGATGTTTGCGCATGGGAGGAAGCTATTCTACTGAACTGACAGGAGGTGTCTCCGCTAATTCAAAAAAGCCCTTTATCTGACGCGGTCGAGTCCAACTGATTTCTGCCAACGGAGTCCTTCGGTGAGGATTTTTCGCTCCCGACAGATGGTCTCTTGCAAACTCTTGAGGAGCTTCCGGTATTCCCCGAGTAAGCGCAGGGCGTCCTCGCCCATTTCCTTGCCCTCAAAGAGTTCCGGGGGACGCACCTAAAAATCTAATCCAGTCTGAAGATCTAGAGCCATGAGGGGTACTCCCAGATCAGCATTCGAGAGAAGCAGCCTGTGATCAGGATCGGCCTCAACAGAGCAACCCTCGATCAGTGACAACTCCCCTTCTCCAAGGTCCAGGTGAAGAATCGTAATGATCTTCCTCTCCACATCCCAGAGGGCTCCGAGCCTCTCCTCGGAGACACCTAGATTCCTCAGATCCCTGACCTTCCTGATGAAGGTCGTGTAGCATTCAGGATACTGCTCAAGCACAGGAAGTCCGAAGCGCTTCCGCATGCGGCTGATCCAGAGAGCCGGCCGACCGAGCTTTATTGAGAGTTCTGAATTATCCACAGTGATGGAGGGGATGAAGGAGATGTTTATGGGGAAGGAGGGGTGCATTTACCCCTTTTTCCCAAACTCTTTCTTGTACTCGTGAATCTGCTTTCGGTTTTCCCAAATCAGTTCTGCTACCAGATCGCGGAGTTCTTCCTTGAGGGCTTCATCATTGTCCGTTTTGGCCGTCTGCCAGACCCCGCTGATGCCTGGTGTTTCCCCACCCCATTCCTCTCCCTCGATGACGAGGTGATCCGATCGCTCAGCCAGATCCTGAAACCGCTCAAACTCACACAGGTAGTACTGGTCCCAGATTTTATCCAGGCCGGCCCAATCCAGTAGTTCCTGGGAAACATCGTCGTCAGCCGAGGCGATCTCTTCCCATCCATCGTCTTCCTCTCCCGAGATGTCTTTGGGGTCACTCATGAGCTTGTCTCTCCTTTTTTGGGTAGGGACAGATGTCCGCAGAATCAAAAACCCCTTTCACCCTCTTTGAGGGCTGAGATTTGAGTAGCAATGTCCGAGAAGATCGGAGCAGCTACTAATCCACCAAAGTTTTTCTCATGAGGAAGATCAGCTTCGTCCACAACCACGACCACAACGTACTGGGGGTGATCCACAGGGAAGAAGCCCGCAAACATGGTCCAGTACTGATCTGGGAGATATCTGCCTTTGGTATAGACCGCCTGGGCCGTTCCCGTCTTTCCAGCCACAGTCACCCCTTCAACGTGGGCCAAGGGGGCAGTACCATCTGGGGAGACGGTTTCCTGTAGAGCATTTTTCACTCTGTTGGCTGTTCTCTTTGAGCAGACTCTGCGAACTACCTTGGGCCTCTCAACACCAATCACCGGACGCATGAGATTTCCTCCATTGGCAAGGGCACAATAGGCCATCGTGAGCTGGATGGGTGTGACAGCGACACTCTGACCAAAACCCATGCGCGCCTTAGTCAGCGCAATCCACTTGGAGGGAGGGTTCACGAGGCCTCTGCACTCGAGTGAAAGCGAGATCCCTGTTCTCTCCCCGAATCCAAATTTGCGGACGAACTGGTAGTAATCTTTGTCCTTCAGCATCAGGGCCATCTTGGACGCTCCGATGTTGCTGCTCTTGGCTAGGATCTCTTCAAGGGTGGCATCCCCCAGTGGCGAGTAATCCTTGATAATCTTTCCTCCGTAATAGAATCGTCCGTTCTCGCAGTAGATCTTGGTCTTTGGTGTGATGACGCCCTTCTCAAGAGCGGCGACAGCCACGACCGGCGTGAAGGTGCTTCCGGGCTCAAAGATTTTTGAGGTGGTCCAGAGATTGGGATCTGGTTTTCCTGTCCGTGGATTCTTTATCGCCGTGGGGGGCCAATAAGGCCAATCACTTATCGCAAGGATCTTCCCTGTCTTCGGCTCTGCAACGACTATTGAGATACCTTTGGGGTTGAGGGTTTTTCTGGCATCGGCCAACGCCTTATCCGTGATTCTCTGGATAGGCTGATTGCCGGGGTATGTCCTAGTCACTGTTTGAAGTGAGGGAGATACGCAGCCAACCAGTGCGATCATTGAGGCAAGTGTGAGTAAGCGAAAGGGCGTGGTTCTGGGTTTCATGATCATATTCTACTACCTGATCGAGACACTGAGTGTCCTAGACCCATGGATTGTAAACTCAACCCCAGCAACTGCTCTCAGGCCATGGGGTGCCTTTGGGGACGATGCGGGCAAGCTTGCGGTAATCCTCTCTGAGGTAGCCCGGCATGAGTTCCAGATTCTGTTTCAACTCCTTTTGGGAGTTCTGCTGTGAGAAGGCGATTGCCCCCATGATCCAATCGATCTCCATGGAACAAATGATGCCTCCGGCAAAGTCAGGGTCGCAGTGCCATTCCCCATCCTTCACCATGAGGATCTCGAGCATGAAGGCGTGAACAAGGCGATAGCCAGCTGACTTGATGGTGTCTCCCTTCACCCGAGGAGCCCAGGCGATGACATCGTGGCTGGGGCCCATGCCCTCGGCGTTCTCGTCATCGGAGACCGTCCGAGTCCAGAGGATGTAGTAACCGGGTACTCTAGTATCTATGTAGAAGTTGGCTGTCGCCGGGATGGGAAAGCAGGATCCGAGGAGATTCGGGTGGTAGATGAAGCCCCAATAGTGAACCCGGTTGGACTGCCAATAGGGGAGCTCCTCGTGGAAGGTATTCTTCGAGACATGGTAGACAGGCTGGCCGTCGATAATCCGGTAAGGCTCCTGCTCATCCGAGCGAGTCGGGGTTAGCGTGGGTTCCCCATTTGGGCCTGATCCCATGATAAAGACCTGACCCATGATATTCTGATTGATCGCCATCTTCATCATGGCGTTCTTGCCTTTCGGGGACTTCTTCATGATTTGGCGCTTAGCTTCTGCTTTTCTGCCGCCAACTCTCTCTTCAACTTCTTTAATCCAGTCGCGGTGAAAACCCGCAGCTCATTGCTGTTGTTCATAAGCGCGTAGTAACGATAATCAAATGTGTTGAAGTAGGACTTTTTAGGGCTGGAGTGCTCATCGACAAACCAAGCTCGTCCCTGTGAATTGAGAGCCAAAGTTGCGGAGACCCAGTGGTCGGTGAACTTCCGCTTCTTCTCGGAGATGTACTTGATCCTGCTGCATACTCCGTGGTCGAAGTTGGCAAGGACTTGGACATTGCCGTTCTTGTAGATTCTCGCCCCCTTGTCTTTTTTAATTGGCTTTCCTAAAAACTTATTCATTTCCTCCTCAGTCTGGCCGAGCCATGCACCAGCGCAGGGATGGAGTACAGATAGTATTGAGGGATAGGGAGGTGTTTTTTTACCAGCCGATTGCCTGAGCTCTCTATAACGAGCATCCGTATCGACAAACAAACCTCTCCCGTCACTGCATGCATGATATTTGCCCTTTAAAGTCTGATACCACACTTTAGGAGGCTTGGACTTAGCATTTACGATCCAGGCCAGCCCCTTCGAGTTATCATACAGAGCACCGGAAACCCAGCATTCGGAAAGCTTCTTGTGATGTCCGGCAAAATAACAAACCGAGTCACAGATCCCAGCATTGTAGTGAACGATGACCTCTTCACATCCATCGAAGTAGCTCTTGGCTCCATCTTTCATTGAGGCCGTAGGCTGTCCGTAGTTTTTGGATATTTTTACCTCAGTATCCCCAAGGTCTGCACCTGCATGATCGGGTCTGAAAATGCATTCAGGCAGCTCATCCACGAGAAAGGTTTTACCTGGCTGATGGATTGCTTTCTGGAAGAAAGCGTCCGTATCAACCATCAACTGGTTCCCTTTGCTGACAAAGGCATGATATTTTCCATCCTGTGAGCGATAAGCTCTGCGGCCCGAGGTTGAGCTCTCTTCCAGAACCCAGGGTGTACCTTTCGAGTTCAGACCGAGGACTGAAGAAAGCCAGGGGTCGGTGATCTTCTTTTTGAACGTGTAGTAGAAGAGCGAGTCGGCTTTTCCTGCCTGGAAATGCGCCTGCACTTCATTGCCCTGACTGTCATGAAAGAGATCATACCCATTCATGTAGTGGGCAGTAGGGGGGCCAAGCTCCTTGGTGATCTGAGAGTGGGACTGGCCGAGGGCTGCAGTCTTATGCTGGGTGCACCTATCTGCCAAGGAAGCACATCCGGTCAATGGCAATGCAAGGGTGAGGAGCAAGAAGAAGCGGGTATTCATGAATTGGTAATTTGGAGGAAGGCCTTCTGGGATGAGTTTACCCCTAGGGCTACGCACCTGATTCCCTTTGTTTTGAGATCAGGTGGTAGCTTCCAGCTAGTAGGTCCGTTTAGTTCAGAGCAACAAGATGTTTCCTCATGCCGAGAGGAATCTGGTCTAAGGTGCAGACCCTGAGTCCATGTGAATGACCCACAGAGGCAGTCTGGTTGAAGGTGGCGATCACTGAATCGTCGAGTCTCCACATAGCACCTGTGGCGGGATCGACAATCAGCATGCCGATAATGATGCCGCCGAAGAGCAGATTGCCGAAATACCACCCGTTGATGGATGCATTGATGGGGACGGTCTGGGTTACTCCCTTGCGTGTGAACTCAACTACATACTTGGCGGGTTGGAAGTAGCCGTTGGAGGAGTTGAGGGTGACCGTGGCTGGAGTAGTTCCTGTCGACATTGCCATGCCGTTGGCTTTCTTGAGTGTGAAGCAGGCACCTGGAGGATTGCTGGAGATGGTGACCGGGTAGGAGGACTTGCTAACAATGCTGGCACAGGCCGTCATTCCGAGGCAGGAGCCTCCGATGACAACTTGGGCTAAGGATCCTCGCATGAAGGCGAGGAGTGATGGTGTACGGGTGTGTGTTTTCATGGGCGGGCATCCTCACACACCCAGTAGGTCGCTGAGCGTCCTACCCCATAAAAAGATTCAGGGTGATTCACCTGTATTGTGCCCCCTGACAAACCGGGTAATGGCAAAGCAGGTCTCAGTAATCCGCCTCCTCATATACTCTTCCTTGTCATCGATAGAGGGATCCCATTCTGGATCACTCGGCCATACCATTTGCTCGTACAGCTCCCAGTCACTGAGACCCGAGTGCTGATCGTAGTTGTAAAAGACACTCGCTGCGCTCGCCCAATAATATTCCCAGAATCCCTCTAGCCCCGGACCGATACGGTATTCTTCAACCCATTTGCAGAAGCCCTCGTAGTTGGAAGCAGCTCCCTCACGCTCCTCTGTGGCCGGCATGACCTCATCGCAGAGATCGCCCAGAATAGAGGCTGCGGTGACTAGGAACTCACGAAGGGTTGAGGCCCTGGTGAGGATGCAATGGGCATCTGAAGCCAACTCAGCTTCGGTAAAAAACTCATTCACAGTTGAGGATCCTACCATCCCGACTACCCACCAAGTGTCCTAGCCCCAAAGTATTTTAATGGAAGCATGGCGCTGTTTTGGGAAAACTCCAAGGAGGTGCCTTTTACCAAAAACAACTTCTTGCATGGGCGATTTATTCGGAATGAACGCGCAAGCGATCCGGATTTTGATTACTTCCTAGATGCTGACTTTCCTGATCATTTGACCATTCACCAGGACGTTGTGGATTCAGCTATTCACGGCGATTTAGAAGCGATCTATCAACTCGGGAAGATTCACCTCATTGTTCCAGAGGAATTTGATGATGATGAAGACGTTGCAGCCATGTATCTCCTCAAGGCGGCCACTGCAGGTGACCCACGCGCTCAGTTCGCGTATGCGGAGTTTCTTGCCAGTGCGTATGATCCTGACGACGAGGATTCATCAGATCCCGATTTGATTGTTGCGTGGCTAAAGAAGGCCGGTGAGTCGGGGAACATTCATGCCCAGGTATTGCTTGGAGATATTTTCTCAAACCGGACAATCCACGACCTGGATTTGAGTGATGACTCGCAAGAGGCTTCTTATTGGTTTAGAAAGGCAGCACTCCAAGGGATTGCTGAGGCACAATTTCAATATGCATTGCTACTGCTGAATTGTGGTGAGGGAGAGGACCCCGTAGAAGCGGCTTATTGGTTGCTTCACGCCGCACTTGCGTCCCATGAACTAGCTCTAGACGAATTCAAGGAATGCCTCGAGTGGCTTGAACCAAACGCAGACGAAGATGGCTTCTCATCGCATATTTTGGGTCTAGCCTATTATCATGGAATAGGCGTTGGCCGTGACGCGCTCCGAGCGGAGGAACTTTTCAGGGAGGCGATCGAACTAGGTTACTCAGAAACCCTTGCCTCTCTTGCACAACTCTATTGGAAGGGAGATGTGGATGGGATAGTCCAAAAGCAGGACGAGGCAATCGAGTTGATGCGACAGGCTGTTGAAAGAAGCGTCCCCGGAACTGACGAGGTTCTTCTCACCATGAGAAGAGTCGAGAGCTAAAAGAAAGAGCTCCTCTCTTTCTAACCCCTCCTAAAGAGAGAAAGAGCCTGTTGGTACTCATCCTCCAGATCCATTCCCGAATCCATGTCAGGGGCAACCTGCTTGAACCCTGCATACATCAGGCACATGAGCTGAAGTCCACTCATGGTTTTTCCGGGAAGGCTCTTGAGCCGGTATTTATTCTCAGGGGAGGAGTAGTCGATTCCCTCTTGTCCCATGACAGCAATCTCAAAGGCGATCCTCTTAACCTCATCTGGCTCCATGGAGCTGAACCGCTCAAGCGCATCCAACAGGTACAACACACTGGCAGGAGCTTTGGCCTTAAGGAGTTCCGGGTTGGTCGCGCCCTCCTTGTCGACATCATCAAGGATATCGTCGGGAGGGATAAATCCTCTGTCAGACTTCCAAGTGTACCAATCGCGGATCCCTAAGAATTCACCAAAGGCATCCACAAGGTGGTATTCAGAGCCCGGTGTCAGATCGGAGCTCTTCTCTTTCCAGAGAGCAAAGAGCTTCTCGGTATCCTTGAACGTCAGGAACTTGCGATAAGCATCTGCGTAGGCAGTGGCTCCCTCGAAGAGTTCGTCCACAAAGAGGGCAAAGACTCCGTTAAGGATGTCGTTGATGCGCAGGAGTGTCGGGGGAACAAAATCACGGATCTTGGGATCCATGGTGACCTTACGGGAATTGTGGGCAATGGAGGCCAATCCACAGAACTGGGACTCGCGAAGTTCGGGATAATCCCTCCAGATTCGGCGCTCGATCTCCATGTCGATGGGGCAATTGAAGAGGAAGAGATTTACCCCCATAACCAGTTCATTGATCAGCCCTGCGACTTGGTCATCGCGATAGCCCTTCTTCTCCAGACGCCGCAGATCTGCTTTAAGAGCCAAGGCTGAGTTCTTCCTGGTCTCAGGAGTGGTCACAAACCAGCGGTTGGTTCCCTGATCCCTGGCAGCGCTCTCCATGAAGAGATGCATCAACTCATGGACGCTATAGTAGTTCTTCAGCAGTTTCGGGAAATCACCATCCCTCAATGTCACCATGTGGTGATCAGCATCATGCCTCCACGCCATCTTGATTCGGGCAACGATCTGGGCGTCGAGAGGGCCCTCCTCAAACTGCACGGGATACCCTGAGCGGGTCTCTCCCTCAGTACTCAGACGCTCCACAAGGGCATCGGTTTCAGGGAGGCGGTTATTGGCGATGATGTTCTGGACGTGGATGAGGGCGGATCTAGCCTTCTCGAAGACGATCTGGGTCCGGGAGTCCTGGAGCTTGCTCTGGGCAAACATCTCCTGGAGTGCCATGGCGGCATCTGCAAAGCGCTCCATGCGGATTAGGACCATGGAGCGGCCGTAGTGGGCATTGGCAAAAGAAGGATCGCTGGCAATGGCCTCCTCGTAGGTTTTGAGGGATTCTTCAAGCAGTCCCTGTTCCATGAGAGCGGTGGCGAGGGTGTTGAGAGCCCAAGGGTCACCGGGCTTTAGTTCCAAGGCGCGACGGACGAATTTGCAGGCGGTCTCGTGGTCATCCTCCTTGGCATACTGATTGGCTAGGACAACAAGGCTCCATGCATCCTCAGGCGCAAGGCGCAGAGACTCGATCAGGTAATCCTTGGCTTCGTCATTGTCTCCAGTCTCCACGCAGATCATTGCCAAGTCACGGCGGGCATTGGGATGGACGGGATCAAGTTCCAGAACACGCCTGTAAATGTCCTTCGCCTTCTCGTACTCACCCTGCCTGGCCCTCTGGGCAGCCTTTTCAGCAAGTCGTTCGGCCTCGGCTTTCTGGGTGGCCAGTGACTCCGGAACCGTGATGGAGACCTTCTCCCCATTGACCTGGAATGTTGTCCCCTCAGGGAGGTAATCGAAAACCAAGGCCAATCGTTCCAGGAGTTCCTCGCCAGACATCTTGGACACACCACTGCCCTCTGGCAGGAGTTCGATATTTGCGAGAGTGGTCTGGAAGGTCATCAAGAAACGGTAATGTAGGATATTCTTTTAACGCCCCGCGACGAGCAAGCAATGGAATGGGCACTGCTGGCGATCCATTTTTGTAAGAAATCACCTAGTGAATGTTGCTCCCGATCGGGAGCACCAGATCCAATAGGAAATGCATTATCTGGGGGGTGAAGGAAAGAAGGACCTTCCAGATCAGCTATCAAGTTAAAGGCCTCAGCGCGGATTCAAAAAAGCGTGAAAGCCTCGGGGTGGCGTTTGCTGACGCCCCATGAATGCACTCAATATCATTGGTCCTAAAGTAAGTTGGCATCGCAACCGCATTGGCTGGTCCCAGGACATGCTGGCGGCAAAGTTACAAATCCTCGGGATGGAGAAGGTCAGCCGGGCAAAGGTCTCCAAGATCGAGGCGCAGATCATCTGGGTCTCGGATTCCGATATCTACTACCTGGCGGAGGTTCTCAATGTCGGCCTGCACGACCTCTTTCCCGAGGCTCTTAGCGACCCGAAGGTACTCGCGAACAACATGCGGGAACTGAGGAAGCGACGTGTCTTTAAAAAATAAGGATTTTGAAATATTGCTCCCAACCGGGAGCACCAAACGCATTTTTACCGTCTATGGTGCCGCTCCTATGCACCACTTCATCCTCGCTCAATCCACATCACTCGACGGCGCTTTATCCCAAGGACTAGGGATCATTGCAAAGTTCCTCTACATCATCGCGGTCATTGTCATCGCCCATGGCGGATGGCAGGTCCGCAGTGGCAATGCCGACATGGGCAAGATGTCGATTGTGGGAGGACTTCTCCTTGGTCTCTCGGTCCTGATCGCGCAGGCGCTCTTCAATGCGGGCGGCATGCCCACCATCAGCGTGGGACAATGAGCCGGGGCGTGATTCCCACCCATGCGGGTGATGACAGCGACGGGAAAATCTGGGGTGTCGAAGGGATCAACATCCTCTTCCTGCTCGGAAGCGGGATGATCGGCCTCGGGCTCGCGCTGATGCTCTCGCACAGTCATGACCCGGCAAGCTGCGTAGTGATCGGAGCCATGCCGTTTGCGGTAACGGCTCTCTACATCTTCACCCTCCGTCAGGGGAAGCCGAAGTCCTTCGACACGGACCTGCTCGAAAGCCTCCTCTGCGGAAGCGGATGGACGGCACCGCGCAAGCAACACCGCAACCCCCTCCATACCCATGCAGGCTCCTAACGGCTGGATCTCCCACGATCTGCTGATCTGGAACGAACTCGATAGCCGTGGAGCCGTCTCCAAGGGGTATGTGATCGATGCTCCCGATCTGCGGCACGCAAGCGAACATACGCTCGATGGCTTCTACGAGTCTGTCCGACAGTTCCTGCATTCACTGGATGAATCAACCAGATGCCAAATCCGATGGTCGGTCGATTCCGATTACCGAGATGAGCTGATCGCCTACAAGGAAGTGACCGACGAGCGGTGTGATCCTGCGTCTTGGTCAGCAATCACACGCAACGAGCGCTTCAATCGCTACTGGAAGGCAATGCAGTCCGGGGGACTGCGCCGAGAAAAGCTCCTGCTCTTCTTATCCAAGAAGATCGATGCCGATCCTCCATCGTCCCCTTCCAGGAAGGGCCTGGAGGAGCACTACAACCGACTCCTCTTCCAATATAACGAGGCCTTCTCCCAGCACGGGAGGGTGATTGCCTCTCTCTTTGATGGGCATGGCTGCCGGGTGACAGCGATGGGGACGGAGGATCTCTATCGGCATTACGCGACCTTCTTCAATCCCTCCTACCTACGCCGGGATGGCTATGATCCGATCGGGCAGTTCCGTGAGGAGGAAACCATCCACCAGAACTGCTGGCACCAAGGGGTACAGGCTGGGAAGAACTTCGGGTTCTACTCGGATGGCTTCTACCACAATCTTGTAATCCTCAAACGCCGTCCGCAGAAGACGAGGAGGGGCATCTTTTGGGCACTGACCTCGCTTCCTTTCCTCGACTACGCGATCACGGTCAATCTTTACCCCCAGAACGTCCGCAGGGAGATCGACAAAGCGGAGAAGTCGCTTGAACGGGTACGAGGGGACTACGCGGCGGAGGGAAAACATTCGCTTTTAACTTCCAAGGGAGTGAAGGAGGAGCGCATCCGCAACCTCGCCCAAGGCGATACGGTTCCCTTTCTCTATGACTATGTGGTTCATGTATGGGACGCGACCGAGGAGGGTCTCGTCTCCAAGACACGGCAAATCGAAACCGCCTTCGGCCAGATGGAGGATGCCCAATGTTGGACGAGCAATCTCTCCTCGGCGGCAACGACAAAGAACATCTGGTATCAAACGTGGCCGGGATGGCTCTGGGGGAAATACACCCACCATGCCGACAGCGGCCTCGATGAATGGCTGGCTGACCTGCTCCCCTTCTCCTCAACCTTCACAGGGCATCTGGAGGGAGCGGAGGCACTTTACGACGGCTCCAATCGGAACCTTGTGGGGGTAAGGAACTTTGTTTCAGGAACGCCGCAACTTGCGGTTCTGCTTGGGATGACGAGGGCCGGGAAGTCGGCCTTCATGTGCGATCTGTTATCGCAGACGGATCCCTACTACGACTTCACACTGATCGTGGAGGAGGGACTCTCTTACGGGATCTGGACTCAGGCCCAAGGTTTGGGGAGCACTCCGATCATCATTCAGCCCGATGGGGATCTCTGCCTGAATTACCTCGATACCCAGGGAGCCCCGCTAACCAATCTACAGATCACGACGGCAGCGGCACTGGTGGCCAAGATGGCGGGAAATCCAGCCGATGAAGATCGCAGGAACCTGCGACTTGCTCAGATCACCCAGTACATCGAGCAGCTCTACACGGATCGCTTCGAGGAGTGGATCTCTGAGGATGGTACCCGGCTCGACATGGTGGCCCGCCATGCCATGGCGGTCCTGGAGTACAAATCCAGTCACATGCCTCTCTCGGCTACTTTTCTAGAGGCCTGGACGGAGCTGAAGCACACGGCGACCGATGAAGAACGGCAGGAGCTTCTAGCGGCGCCCAAGGGGGAGGATGTGTCGCGCTTCATCAAGTCGCATGACATGGAGCGCCATGTCCGCAACACGGCATTCGCGTTCTTCGGGCCTACGGACTACCCAACCCATGACATGCTCCAGCAGATGATGCTGGTGGCTCCCTTTGCGGAGCATAATCGGGATGAGATCAATCATCTGGCGACACTTCTTGCCCCGTGGAATGAGCAGAGACTTCTGTGCGGACACTCGACGCTTTCCATGACCGGACGGGTGGCTCACTTCGATCTGACCTACATCCCTGAGTCGAACAAGCAATTGAAGGAACTGGCTGGGTTCCTCATCGCGAACTACGGACGCCAACACATCATCACGCTGCCCCGAGGAGCTCGGAAGCGGGTGATCTTTGAGGAGGTGGCTCGAACCTTGGACGTGCCGGGTGGTGAGCAGCTAGTGAGCGAGTTCTATGCCCAGCTCTCGAAGTTCTCCACATGGATCATCTCGATTGTCCAGCAGTACAGCCGCTTCCAGAACTCGGGGATCCGTCCGATCGTCTTCGGCAACGCCAAGCAGTTCTTCTTCACCCGCATGAATGATCGCAGGGACATCGAGGATGTTGCACGGGATATCGACCTGTCGGATGCGACCAAGGAAGCGGTCTCCCGCTATCCGCTGCCGGAGCATTTGCCGGAGCACAACAAGTATGCGGCCCTGACCTACTACCACCTCGATGTGCAGCAGGCACGGTGCGGAACGATCCACAACCGGGTCTCTCCCGAGATGCTTTTCTGCTCCTCCTCGACGGGACAGGACTTTGATGAGCGCAGCAGAAAGCTCCGCAGTCACGACGACATCGTGGCCGGCATCCTCCAAGAAACCACCCAACCCCAACACAAATGAAACAACCAATCCTTCTGATCGGCCTCTGTGCCCTTGCGGGCTGTGCCAGTCGATCCCAATTCCAGAAAGGCTACGAGAAAGGCGCTGCCGATGCGGTGAAGCGCCAGTACTGGATCGAGCAGAGCCTCCAAAAGCCTGGGAAGAACCCGGAGCGCCATCTCTCGGTTTACAAGCTGACTGTCCCTCCCGATCCCGATGCCAAGGTGAAGACAGTCCCCTATGAGATCGCGATTCCGATCTGCAACTAGCCATGAAAAAGAAGTACCTACTCCTTCTATCCCTGTTGGTAACTCTGCCCGCCAATGCGCAATGGGTTGTGAGCGATCCCGTGGTCGAACAAGCGACCGTGGCGAAGAACGCCTTCGACCAGTTGAAGTATGCCTGGGAGCAGACACAATGGGCTCAGCAGCTTTCGAGCCTTGCCCAGACGCTCGACACAGTGAAGAGCCAACTGGAGGTGGCCCAGCAGGTGAAGCAGGCCATCGGTAATCCGGCGGCGATTTCGGGTATGATCCAGAGCGGGCTTTTCTCGTCGTATTTGAGGAACTCGGGGATCACCGACACGCTGAGCGACCTCTCCAAAATCACCCAGCAGGGAGCCAAGCAATCCGTGGCCATCCAGCAGATGTACCGGCCGATCGATATGAATGCCTACAAGCGGATCGAGACGCCGTTTGAGGGGGCGGCCTCCTTCCGAGATGAGGGAGATCCCCTCAAGCAGTTCCGGGCGGTGGAGAACGCTTACTCCAACTTCCAAGACATGCTGAAGCAGGCGCAGGGCAAGAGGAAGGAACTCAACATCAAGATCGCGGCGCTGAACGATCAGCTCAAGAACGCGCAAGACGATGCCGAGGTGCAGAAACTTCAGGGATCGCTTACCACGGCCCAGACCTCGCTGAAGGATCTCGACGGGATCATGGATGGTGCAGAGCACCAGGTGAAGTTGCTCCACATGCTCAATGAGAACCGGGCAGCTACCGAGGCGATCGCTGCCGAGGAAATCAGTCGGGCACGCAACCGGGAGAGTGCCCAGATGGGTGCCGATGCGGAATCGTCTGCCACCAAGTCTGGCTCCCAGGGCAACGAGGGCTCTTTGCCTCCGGGATTTTGATCCATGATGCCGGCCCTCTCCAATCTGTTCGATTCGGCCAATCAGATCCGGATGCTGATGATGCCCTTCGCCTTCGTGCTCTGCATCTTGGGGATAGGGGAAATGGGCTTGAAGGCGGGATCGGATCCCAGAGCCCTCCTCGGAACGATCCTTAAGGTGACGATCATCGTAGCCCTGATCGCAGGCTACCCGACGATCATGAACAAAGGGATGGAAGCGTTTCAGGACATGCGCCAGAAGTTCACGAATGCGCAGGATGCCAAGTTCATCCAGTTGCTGACTTCGAGGATTCAGAACCAGCCGTCCGATTCGTGGACGGATCTTGGGAAGATCGTCCCGGCTGCGGTCGGGTACTTCTTTCAGGGTATCGGGCGCTTCATGATGGTGGTGCTCAACTTTTTTCAGCAGTTCGCCATCGCCGGGATGATAGCGATCTCGCCCCTTCTGCTGGGGTTCCTCTTCTTCTCACCGACCCAATCGTTCGGGGTTCACTTCGGGGTGACCTCCTTCACTGTGATGCTCTGGTATCTAGGGATTTGCCTGGTCGACATCGTGATTGTCGCGATCAGCGACACCCTTTTCATCCCGATCACCTCGGGAGGGATCGTCCAAGTGGCTCAGAACGCGATCGTGGTTCAGAACTGGCTCCTCTTCCCGTTCATCATGGCCTTTGCCTCGATCATCACGGTCTTCTTCTATCTCTCGGTGCCCTTTGTGGCGGGGGCGATCATGAAGGGAGCCAGTGGCACGACCTCGGCCCTGACTGCCGGTATCAGCAATACGCTCCAAGCAGCCGGACTGGCGGCTGGAGCAGGAGCCTCCGTTGCAGGAGCTGCAGCTACCTTCGGAGGATCAGCTGCGGCTCAAGCGGCTGTTGCGTCGGGAAAAGCTGCGGCAGGTGCCGCAAGTACCTCTTCCCGTATTGCCAATGACCTTGGAGGAGGTGCTGCGGAAAGCGCAGGAGGGAGTGTCCCAGCTCCGCCGGAATCAGAAAGCAGTGGAGGCATGGTCTTTAACCCTGCAAATCCGTCCATGGTGGCCCAGCAGACCTCTCCCGGCTCCTTCTCCGTAACCGATCAGTCCAAGGGAACGGTTTCCCATCACAAGGGAAGTGTTTCAACCCCGCAGGCTGCCCAAGCGGCATTCAACTCCCATGCCTCGAAGGCAAAACCCTCTTCGTCCCCTTCTTCCAAACCCGACAACACCAACCCATGAAGCTCACCGCTGTCACCTCCATCACCAACAACATCGTCGCCGCCAGATTCTGGATGGCGATTGCCCTCATCTGTGCGGCTCTGGCCGTCACCTCTCCCTACTTGACCATCAAGGCCATGAAACAGAAGGAGAAGGTCGTCATCCTCGATCAGGGAGGTACCCTGATCTATTCGCCGCTCTTGGGTTTTGAAGAAGCGGGCGAGCTTCATGCTTACCATGTTCGGCTAGCCTGTCTGGCGCTGCTTCAACGCAATCCGATCGGGCCCGATCTGCCAGACCTGCTCAAGCGGATGTATCTGGAAGACCCCGCTCGCAAGAAAGCGATCGCCCTCTACAAAAAACAGAATCCTGAATTTAAGGAGAAGGAGATCCACCAGAAGGTGGAGGTTTCCAAGCTCGATATCCTCGACACCCGCAAAATGAAGGATGGGGCGGGAGCCTCCTATGAAGCGGTCGATGTTGAGGCTGAGGGTAACCTCGTTCGCACCGGGACGCTCAACAAGATCGAGTTCCGGGAGGTGGCGAAGTTCAAGATCACCTTCTTCTTCGTCCGCAATCCCGACCTCATGGGGAATGGGCGACTTCCCTTGGTCGTGCAGGACTTCAAGTACGAGGAGCGCCCTCTGTAGGAAGGTTTGCGGAGAAAAGCAGGGTTATTTACCGCAAAACTGCGGAGATTCTTGATTTGCGGAGATTGCGGGCGATAATCTCCGCAAAGATACGGCGAATATCCCCATGACCTATATCCATCAACGTAAAGAGTGGCCCGAGTTCCGATGGAACGAGGCGAGGCTGCTGCCACTTTTGGCAAAGGTCAGGCATCAGCAGGGGCGGCTGCTTGGACAAATGGAGGGACTCGGTTTCCATCTCCGTGGTGAGGCCAACCTTGCAAGCCTCACCAGCGAGGTGATCGGGTCCAGCGCGATCGAGGGGGAAAAACTCGATGCGGAGGAGGTGCGCTCCTCGATTGCGAGACGCCTGGGGATTGTTGATGCGGGGGTGGCCCCTGTGAATCGTCACGTCGAGGGGGTTGTTGAGATGATGCTCGATGCTACTCGCAAGTTCGGCGAAGCACTCACAGCCGAGAGACTCTTTTCATGGCATGCGGCTTTATTTCCAAGCGGGCGTAGTGGGATGAGACGCATCACCACGGGAGCATGGCGTACCGGGGAGGATGGCCCCATGCAGGTGGTCTCCGGAGCGATGGGGCGGGAAAATGTTCATTTTGAGGCCCCGGATGCAGACCTCCTTGATGAGGAGGTCTGCCGCTTCCTGGAATGGTTCGAGAGAAGCACGACGATTGATCCTGTTCTCAAGGCTGGCATTGCACATTTCTGGTTTGTGACGATCCACCCGTTTGAAGACGGCAATGGCCGTATTGCCAGGGCCATTGCAGAGTTGGCGCTCGCAAGGGCGGACGGCGTGGCGGAGCGTTTTTACAGCATGTCCACGCAGATCGAGAAGGAGCGGAAGCAGTATTACGATTCGCTGGAAAGCAGCCAGCGCGGAACCATCGACATCACGCTGTGGCTGGAGTGGTTCCTGGGTTGTCTGGACAGAGCGCTGGAACATGCCCAGATAAGCCTTCGTGGAATCCTGCATAAGGCGAGGGTCTGGGAGCGCATCAACCAAGACGGCCCGGTGAATGAACGCCAGCATGCGGTGATCAACCGTCTGCTCGACGGGTTTGAGGGAAAACTTTCCACCTCCAAGTATGCAAAGATTGCGAAGTGCTCTGCGGACACTGCGCTTCGCGACATCAACGACCTGCTGGTACGAGGCCTGATGCTTCGGGAAGATGGGGCAGGAAGAAGCACCGGCTATCGTCTCGCGGAGCCGGTTGCCGAGAAGACTCGAAAAGAATTGTAGGCCGAATCGTTTCTACAGACGGTCCGCCTCAGATCAGCTCTAAGTAAAAAATCATTAAGTTGCTCCCAACCGGGAGCACCAGAGGTGTGATTTTCTGAAAGTCTCGGGGGCATGAAGCTCCCAATCCTCGCTGCGATCCTGTGCATGGGCTCGCTC
Organism: Chthoniobacterales bacterium; assembly: GCA_026461395.1. Classification (GTDB taxonomy): domain Bacteria; phylum Verrucomicrobiota; class Verrucomicrobiia; order Chthoniobacterales; family UBA6821; genus UBA6821. The sequence goes on from JAPJNA010000066.1 coordinate 24,170, forward strand.
GCCCACGCCGGATCCATTGTCCAGAAGCCACTCGATGAGTTCGTCATCTACGATATCCCGGTGGCCTCGAAGACGGGAACCACGACCGTCATGTTCCCTTCGGAAATCTCCGGGCTCTATGCCAAGTCGATTGCCGTTCAGGATCAGGAGAATGCCGGGTTCCTGATCTCGTTCACTCCAGGGAACTTCTACTTCACGATCCGGGCGCTGAAGAAGGATGCGGAGGATCACCTGACGGTGATCTTCAACCGGAAGGCCTATGTGCTCCACCTCACGGCCTCGGAGCACCCCTTCTATGACGTGACCTTCTACGAGGAGGATCGCAGCGGCAAGGACGGCAGGATCAATGTGGTGCCCGAGCGGATCCTCTCGCTCATGGATAAGGCCAAGGCCTACCCGCTGCTGCTGAAGGCGGAGCATGATGCCTTGGCCGGGGTGCTCCATACCTCGCCGGGGATCACCAATTACTACAAGGACTTCACGATCCGGATCCTCGATGTCTGGAGATTCGAGGAGGAGGACACACTCGTTTTTCGCCTGGAGCTGGAGAACGACTCCAACGAGGCGATCTACTACAAGCCGCAGGATCTGGCTGTTCGGCTGGATGAGCGGATCTACACGGAGTCCCTTGCCGATGCCTCCGGGGTGATGCCGCCGAAGTCGGTGACCCCTGCATTCTTTGCCATCACGGGGAATGGGCAGGGTGGCCGTAATCACCTCGCCCCCGACAACAAATGGAATGTCCTCGTGGTTAGGGCAGAACCTCATCAAGCGGTGAGGAGTGCCAGTGCTAGTGGTACCTCCAACAAGAACGTCGTCCGATGAACCTCCGCGATTTCAAGACGGAGCTACTCAACAAGCCGACCGGGCGGCTGATCCTCTTCCTGTTTGCAGGAGGGGTGATTCTGGCCTTCATCCTGTTGCATCGAGGCGGAGGGAAGGTGAGCAAGGTAACCCCGGACATTCCGGTGCAGGCCACAGCAGCCAAGGGGTACACGATTGACGAGGGGATCCCTGACATCCAACCGGTGAGGCCGACGCCCACCCCGAAGCCTGCTGCCGTGCAGACTGATGGAAGACCCCTTGCGGTGAAGACCCCGCCACCGATTCCGCAGGCGATCTTTGCCATGAAGGAGAACTCACTGAGTGAGAACTACCTTCCCTATGGACGACTCCTGAAATGCGAGTTGGTAAATACGGTGGACTCCATCAACCTGGATACACCGATCATCGGCCTGATTACTGAGGATGTCTGGAGGGATGGACGACTCATCATCCCGGCAGGGACGGAGGTTCACGGGGTTGCCAAGACCAGTGCCGCTAGAGATCGGGTAGGCTCCGAGCATCAGTGGATGCTCGTCTTCCAGAACGGGAAGCAACTCCCCCTAGCTGGCACGGTGCTGGACTACGCGCCTGATGAGAAGGAGCCAGGGCGCTGGAAAGATACTGATGGATCGGCGGGACTACGGGGCTATCAGATCGCCTCCGACAAGTATGCGGAGGCGAAGGCGATGTTGGCCTCGATGGTTGCCGCAGGGGCGGGAGCTTTCCCAGGGGTGACCAATATTATTTCCCCGCTGACGGGGGGAGCCACGCAGCTTCAGGGAGGAGGAATGACACAGGCCCTATCTGCAGGAATCCAAGCCGGTGGACAGCTCTATGCCCAGCGGCTCCTCGATGGGCTGCAGAAGAACCCCTACTACATCCGCGTTCCGGGCGGGACGCTCTTCTACCTCTACGTCACTCAGACAGTCGACCTTAACAAGGCTGCTCGGGGACTTGCCGCAAATAACAACCCATCCGCCAAATGAAGTACCTCCTCTGCATTCCACTGATCTGCGCCGTCTCGGGCTGCGCCACACACAAAAACGTGAATCCCGAAAACTATCCTGCTGTTGCCGGAACCAGCGTTCCGCAGAGCACACTTTCCAGAGTCCGCACTTCTGAAGTCGTGAAATCCTATCCGACGGGAAGGTACACCGATCCTGACTTCCCGGACGATATGCATGAGCGGCACACACTCTACCGCAAGGAGCAGTCTGCCGATTGGAACTACAGGCCGGGAGGGCCGTATGCCTACCCGCTGGTCGTTTCTGATCCGACTCCCTCTTATTACGTCAAGACGGATGGGGATCAGCGTAACTCCCAGCAGAAGGCCTTTGCGGCGGCTCTGGAGGAACAGAACACCGCCATGAAGAAGCGGATCGAGTCGCTTCAGAAGGATTCGGACAAGGTGCCGATCCTTGAAAACCAGGTGAAGGATCTGAAGGAGCAGCTCGATGCCGAGCCCCTCGCATCACCTGCTCCCAAGAAACAGGACCCTTCGGAGGAAAAGCCCACAGGGTTTTCGGAGGCAGAGGATCCGCAGGGCGATCTTATTGCCGAGATGAAGCTCAATGATGAGCTCAACGGGGAACTTGATGCGCTGGAGGGAAGGCGGCGCTTGGTTCTGATGGATGCCGCTTTCCTCAACATCCTTACACCATGAGCAAACCCACCACTGTTGCCGTCACTCTGGATCCCGAGAGCTACGCGATTTTTCAAGAGGCTGTCTCCCTGACCGAGAGTGCCGGAGCAAAGGTCACGGTCAGCCAGCTCCTCCAACACCATCTTCATGACGAAATCCGGAAACAGAACCCCCGGAGAATAGCCCAGCGTTTCCTCAAGTCGGTCGTTCAGCAGATCAGGGTGACCCCTTTCGGGGAAACCCTTGGACGAAAGGTCTGAGGATTACCCGTCAACTTGCACGGCTACGGGAATCTAAACGCCGTGCGCCACAACTGAGATATATGGCCATCACATCACCGAAACAGAAAGAGGAACTGATGCAGCAGTTCAAAATCAACCCCGAGGTCAACGCGAAGCTGGAAGCCTTCATGAAGTCCGAGCCCGGACTTGTGGAGTTCGTAAAGCAACTCCCCAGGGAGCAACTGGAGCGTAAGTTCCTCCTGCGCAAGATGCAGGATTTAGATCAGCGGGAGGGCTACACAACCAAGGTGAAAGCCTGGTTGGAGAAGCCGGAACAAGCAGAAGTCCTGAAAGCCATCCGCTCCATGGTGAGCCCGCTTATGAAGCCTGAACGTCAGGAGCAGGTCATCGTCAACCAAGCCAAGAACTTCATCAAAAACACTGGAGTGAAGCTCAGCTGAGTTTGATCCGAAGTCTCAAGAGAGCCCCTGCCTGAAAGGGCAGGGGCTTTTTTGCCCATGCATGAAGTAACCGAAGAGAAGGATAGTGACGCCTTTGAGGGGGCTGCTCAGGCGGTCGTAATGATCAGTACATCTGAAGTCCCGAAAGGGGATCCGCCAGGTGTTCATCCTAGCGCAGAGTTCATCAGTTCAAAGGTCGCTGCGGCCTGGATGGGCCTGCCGCTCCGATCATTCCTTCAGTACGTCCAGATGGGTGAGCTTCCAAGTTACAAGATTGGTAAACACCGGCTATTTCGGCGCAGTGAGCTTCTTAAGGCGATAGGAGCGACTCGAAGAGCTACCTGGGACGAGATCCTTCGGTGATGCCTTTTTCTTGGGTTTCTTGGCAGATCCCTTCTTCTCGGGCCTTTTACCTGAATCATCTACCTGCCCGTTACCGGGTTTTTTCCTGATGCCCGGCATGATGCCGAACCACTCCTCTGCATCCTCCGGAGTGACCAACTCACGGTAGTTCTCAAAAAGCTTCCTGGGACTGTTTCCCATTTCCAAGGCCACCTGAGCGGCATTCTGGGTTTGAGCGAGCCTGTAGGAGGCAAAGGAATGGCGGAATCCATTGTGGACCCGGGCGAACCCCACGAGATCTGCTGATTGGCTGAACTTAGACATCAGGGTCGAGTCATGGGCAAACCGGGGACAGGGAGTCTCTCCCGTCTTGTCCTTGTATCGGGTGAGCCACGCTTTGAGGTTCGGCAATATCGGAACCAGCCTTCTGCTGGCTGTTTTGGCCTTCTGGGCAGCCACCTCGATGTAACCCTTTTCCAGCCATACATCTTTCCAATCCAGCCGGTGTAGTTCGGCTGACCTCATTCCCGTGAATGCAGCAATCGACACAAAGGGAACCCACCTGTCGTCGATTGATGAGAGGAGATTTTTGATCTCCTTCGGGGTGTAAATGCCCGGGGCCTTGTTCGCGGTCGCTTTGACTTTCTTGACCCTCTCGACGGCTGTCCTTTCATTTTCAGGCAAATAGCCCTGATTTCGGGCATAGGTGAAGAGACTGGCTAGAGACGTGCGGTAGTTATTCCTTGTCCTTCCCCTGGCCTTTATTGAATCCAACCACTCATCAATCTTGGTCGTTGTTATGTCTTGGACATCCGTTGAAAACGACTTCACTGCGAGTCTCAGGCGCGCCTGTGTATCCTGCTTGTAACGATAGGAGTTGTCCGTGATGGAGAGCAGGTACTTGTCCATCAGTTCCTTGAATTTTATCTGCGGGATTTTCCGCTTCTTGTCCTCTCGGACAAAGAACTGTGCCGCCTCGGAAAGGGTGCCTTGCCCGTTCAGAATTCTGAGGGCTTCAACATACTCACGCACGGCTCTTGAGATAGGTACGTCGAATGCCTTCAGAGATTCACCTACGTCTTTAAGGACTGCTGCCTGGGCAGCTGAAAATGTCACCCCTCCATGCGCCTTACCGCTGGCGAGTTCTTCAATGAGTTCCCTGGCCCTTTTTCTTGCCGACTCGATTGAGGAGGTTCTCTCCCTGTCGCGCTTACCTTCCTTGTAATAGGAGAGCTGAAAACTCGTCACCCCACGCACAGGGCTGCTATAGATAGGCACCTTGATACCCTTGCCTTCGATGACCTCAATCGGACCTCTCTTCTTTTTCAGTGATTTGGATGTCATGAGGGTACAACTCAAAGCTTATTTGTCCTGCATCTGTCCTGCAAGCCACTTTTTGAGGTTTTTCCTCTGTAGACCGAACGTGTTCGAATCCCGTTAGGGTGGCCAACTTTGTTGGCAATCGCCGCAAGGCGAATTCGAACCCGTAGGGTTTGACTGCCATGCCGCGATCAGCGGCATTACTCTTTTCTGCAGGGAAATTGCAGAGCCTGCCATTGGCAGGATCATCCCGTTAGGGTGGCCAACTTTGTTGGCAATCGCCGTAAGGCGAATTCGAACCCGTAGGGTTTGACTGCCATGCCGCGATCAGCGGCATTACTCTTTTTCGCAGGGAAATTGCAGAGCCTGGCATCGGCAGGATCATCCCGTTAGGGTGGCCACTCTCCCGAGTGGCTCTTCCGCCTCTTAAAGCCCTTAAATAAAGGCTCTACAGGCGGTCGCCATTGCTCAACCAAAAACGACAGGAAGAGTCACTTTGGCCAGATCTGTGTTACCTTTTGTTACCTGTACTTTGGAGCGCGGGACTTGAGAGATCTCAAGATCGTTTCTTACGGGCCTCAAGACGTGGCATGGGTGCCTAAAATGAGATCCCAGTGGGACTGCTATGCTTTAGCCTCTTCTGGGTTTTTCACTAGTCGCTGCCACCTATCCAAGACCAGGTTTCGGTAGCGGTCTTTGGTCTCCCGTGAACACAATCCGCGTTCAATCACGGATAAAAGCCCGGGAAGTCCCTTTTCGATGCGGCGCAAGGAATTCGCCATCTGACGCTCTGTGAGCTGCAGGGACGCTCCGCAGGCCCGGAAGTTCTTCAACTCAAGACGCTTTTTCTTGCCGTTAATTGTTAGAGCGGATTCTTCGGTATCGGATGGCAGGAGTAGAAAAGTCGGCAGCAGGTCATAGGAAGGAGAAAAACGGATCTCTCCCTCAGAGCTTCGGATCAGGGAAAAGTTTTTGAAATGCATGTCTGCATTGCCTGTAAGGAAGCAAAAGAGCATAACCTCGTAGAATCTCAGGACATCAAACCCGGGATTGCCACAATGCTTCAGAATGATCCTGCCAACGCTCTCGATGGAGCCTCGGTATTTTTCCTCCGCAAGCTTGTCCCCAAGCTGACACATATCCTCCATGGCAAGCTTCTCACCTTTCACTCGATCCATCCGAAGGACGATTAGAGCCTTCTTTCCATCCTCTAGGTCAATGATGCCACATGCTGCGGTCTCAATTCCCAAGCCCTTGGCCATTTGCATGGTGAGGTGCTCCAACTCAGGCATCTCGGGGAATCTTTCTACCGCGGGCTTCAGGATGTATCCACCATCCAAACCTACAAGGGTTAGACACCCTGAATCGGATCGCCCAGCGCGTTCAAGGTGCAGGGAGAGCTTAGGTTGTACACCTGGAACGGCGATATGCTGTCGCACTACCTGCTCAGCCAGCGCATCGAGATCTTTCCCTGAATAGGGAAGCTTGGGCGGATGTGACGACCCAAAGAGCTTTCGAGAGCAGGAGGGATGGTAGTCGGATGCTGCATCTTCAATCGGCTCCAGACAGATTTTGCAGACACGTTCACTCATGATTTACCTCCTCGCTGATGGGCGCGACGCCCACCGCTCCAATGCAATCACGGCAACAAGCCAAGAGTAAGCCCATCCGGTCTCGCGGGTTCAGCTTCCAAGTACTCTCGGCGATGTCGAGCAACCACCCCTCTGGGATCAGTCCATCGAAAAATGGAAAGAGGCGCTTGTCCTCATACGCCTCCGACTGCAGCGGGAGTGACAAACTCACAGGCAAAGCATTCGGATCCTTCAAGTGCTCTCGCTGGTAAGTGAAGCGATATCCACCTTCTATCTCCTCCAGCAGCCCGACCGGACGATCATTCAAAAGGACTTCAGCTTTTCTCATCGCCTACCTCCTTGCGAAACGGCGCAGGTTCCATTCTGTGGCCGAAGAGCGCCATGACCTGGTTGACCTTATCGAGGCGCAGAGTTTGCTTACCCTGTTCAAGTTCGCGGATGAACCTCAGCCCAAGCCCAGCCCGATCGGCCAACTCGAGTTGCGTCAAACCTAAGGCCCTCCTTTTGGCCTTCACGAATTGAATCAAGGTATCGTTCATAAAATAAACCCGATAGGGTATAAATATCTCTGAATTTATGGTTACTATACCCGATAGGGTACATCAAGGGGATATTTTAAGAAAAAGTACCCTTTCGGGTATAATCCTAGGTGGATTATGGATTTCTCCTATGAATCTCAATCCATCAGATCCTCAAGTCCGCACGCTCCAGCAAAGCTTGCATGCCCTTGCTGACGCAATCACTCAACTCGCTAGAGTTTGTTCACCAAAGGAGGAAGATGCAGGGGTGTAGCAAAGCTCGGAAAGCAGCATCTCTTTCGCCGGAAAGAGCTCCTTGACGCTCTTAGAGCCAAACGAATGGCCACTCTCGCAGAAATCCTTCGGTAAAAAAGTTTAGACGCAGAAACCCCCGGTGGATTTTACAGGTTATTTTTCTCCTTGGTGCTCCCAATTGGGAGTAACACGGGTTTGACTGCCATGCCGCGATCAGCGGCATTACTCTTTTCTGCAGGGAAATCGCAGAGCCTGCCATCGGCAGGATCATCCCGTTAGGGTGGCCAGATTCCCGGTTAGATGAACGCGAGTGCCTTGACTAGCCGCTTGAGTCGGGGAAGATACATGGATGAGCATGACGCGATCCGGACTTGATCTCCTACGCAGGATGCGGCGCAACCGCGCCACACCCGCCGTGCGTTCGCTGGTCCGAGAGACTGTTCTGCGTCCGGAGGACTTGATTCAACCACTGTTTGTCCGTGCGGGTGAGGGAGTTTCCGAGCCTGTGGAGTCGATGCCCGGAGTGGTCCGGCATACGGTTGAGTCGCTGGTCGAGACGTGTCGGCACCTGGAGCAAGTCGGAATCAGGGCAATGGCGATTTTCCCCTGCATTGAGGGCTCGAAGAAGAACCCCGAGGGTTCCCATGCCAATGCCTCGGAGAATATTCTTTTCTCTGCGATTCGAGCGGTTAAGGAGGCTTGCCCCGGCTTAGCCATCATCGCTGATGTGGCTCTCGATCCCTACACCGACCATGGCCATGATGGCTTGCTGGATGCCCGTGGTGAAGTCGACAATGATTCCACGGTTGAGGCGCTGAAGAAGCTGGCCATAGCGCAGGCGGAAGCCGGAGCGGATATCGTCGCACCATCTGACATGATGGACGGGCGGGTGAAGGCGATCCGCATGGCGCTGGATGCCGCCGGATTTCATGGTACGGGAATTCTAGCTTATGCCGCCAAATATGCCTCCGCTTACTACGGACCCTTCCGGGATGCAGTGAAGAGCGGTTCCGGCAAATCGATCCCCAAACTCGATAAACGGGGCTACCAGATGGACCCTGGTAATGTACGTGAGGCTCTGCATGAGGTGAAACTCGACGAGGAGGAGGGGGCCGACATGGTGATGGTGAAGCCTGCTGGTCCGTACCTAGATATTATCCGGGCTGTGCGCGGGCACACACTACTTCCTGTCGCGGCCTATCAGGTCTCTGGCGAATATGCCCAGATCCATGCAGCCGCCCGGTTGGGATGGCTCGATTACGAGGCAACGAGGGATGAATCCCTGCTGGCCATCAAGCGCGCCGGAGCTGACATGATCCTGACCTATTTCGCGGCCGAGGTCGCGGCATCGCTGCAAGCATGATCAGGAGCCTGAGTCTTCATTTGGTATTGTTTTCAGCGTTGCTCTGCGGAGTGGTGCTTTTTCTCTCCGGTTGTGCGGACACCCATCATTGCCTGATCGTGAGCGTTCCCGATCAGAAGATGCTCGTGCTGACCGATGGGAAGCCCGTGGCTCTTTACAAGGTTTCGACTTCGAAATACGGGACGGGTGACCGCGAGGGAAGCTATGCTACGCCAGTCGGTCATCTTTGTATCCGCAAGAAGATTGGTGCGGGCTCTCCGCTGGGAACTGTCTTTCATTCGCGTAAGCCGACGGGGGAGGTTCTTCCGCCGGATGCTCCGGGACGTGATCCCATTGTGACACGTATTCTTTGGCTTGATGGTTTGGAAGTGCACAATCGCAATGCATTCGGCCGCTGCATCTACATTCATGGCACACCTCAGGAGTCACTCCTCGGCACCCCAGCCAGCTACGGGTGCATCCGGATGCGCTCCGTCGATGTCAAAACACTCTACGAACTCGTCGGCACGGGCGCGCAGGTCGTGGTCACCGAAGGGCATCTAAAAGAGACGGGACTTTAAAAAAAACCACCGGACCGAGTTGACGGGCCGCTCTTATAAGGCCAGCTTATCGCCTTGAGGTATTTTTCCTATCTATTCGCTCTCTTTTCTTTAACCGCCTCCCTGCAGGCAGAAGGAGATCAGCCAGCGGTGCCCACCACCGGTGATCTTCATCATGAGATCATTGTGAGCGTGAAGGATCAGAGATTGCTACTGAAGACCGATGGCAAACCACAGGCCATCTATCCGGTCTCAACCTCCCGGTTCGGAATTGGCGACCGGTTGGGGAGTTATGCCACGCCACTTGGAAAATTTTTCGTCCGCATGAAGATCGGCATGGGCCAACCGCTCGGTGCCGTCTTCCGCTCGCGCAGGCCGACCGGCGAGGTTCTCAAGCCGAACGCTCCGGGCCGCGATCCGATCGTGACACGCATTCTCTGGCTAGATGGGATCGAACCGGCAAACAGGAACGCCTTCGGTCGGGGTATCTATATCCACGGAACCCCACAGGAGAGCGCCCTGGGGCGGCCGGCCAGCTACGGATGCATCCGGATGCGATCCAAGGATGTGGCTGTGCTCTGCGATCGTGTTGGTACAGGCGTGACGGTTCGCATCATCAACGACCACCTTCCCGAGCGGTCGGGATGGGGTGGATTCTTAAATCCCAACGGCCTCGTAGCGGCGAATGCCCGCACTCCAGAGTCCTCGGGCGAGCAGGAAGCAGAGTAGCACCCAGACAGCCTGAATTGTCAGGCCACTCCAGAGCTGGGGGCCTTGGATTTTCTCCATCAGGACTGCTACAGGGAAGTAGAGCTCGTATGGGAAGGGAAGAAGGCGCAACACCGTTCCGGCAACTCCCGGGATGGTATCGAGAGGGAAGAGCTTGCCGCTGAGGAAATATTCAAAGGAGTAGAGGATGAAGATCACGGTCGAAATTTCCAGGATCCAGAAGGCCAGCATCGCTAGAGAATACGCGATCAGAAACTGGATGGCGCCCGCCATGACAAGGCTAACTGTGAAAATTCCCCAGGTGGAAGCGTGTTCGGGCCAATGCAGATATTGCCTGTACCACCAGAAGACCGCCACCACTGGCAGGAGCGTCACAACCGTGTAGATAAGGCGTGAGCCAATAAAAATGCAGGAGCGGTAGGCTAGGAAGTCGAATGGCTTAAGCAGAAAGGAACTCAGCTGTCCCTCTCGGATCTCCGCTGCGATCTGCCACTCGTCCTCCGTGGGCGTAATCAGATTGTCGACGAGCAGGACGATCAGAAAATAGAAGATCATCTGTTCTAAATCAAACCCAGCGATCGTACCCGTGGTACCGCTATAGATGGCCCGCCAGACAAAGACCGTGCCGAAGAGCGGGATCAAGGCAAAGAGAGAGCGGAGCAGGAAATTCCATCGGTAGACAAAGGTGTTCTGAAGACCGATTGAGAAGATGGCCCTGTATTTGTCCAAGGACTGAGCGAGTTTCTTCACGGGGAGGATGTTTATGCGTTGCAAGGGACGGTTATTAGCTAATCGATAAAGGCCCAGGCCTAGGCCTATGCCTAGACCTAGACCTAGACCTAGACCCAGGCCTAGAGGGCTTTATTTCTAATTTTTATCGATTCGGATTTATACGTTTCAATCGGAGTGAATTCGCGATCACCGAGACGGAGCTCAGGCTCATGGCAGCTGCGGCGATCATGGGGCTGAGCAGGATTCCGAAGAAGGGGTAGAGCACTCCTGCCGCGATCGGGATACCGAGGATGTTGTAGGCAAAGGCGAAGATGAGGTTCTCCCGGATGATGGTCATGATCCTTCTGCTCAGACGGATGGAGCTGACGATCCCTTCAAGCGAGGGTCTCAGCAGGATGATCCCGGCCGTCTCCTTAGCGATGTCCGAACCAGCCCCCATGGCGATCGAGGCATCGGCAACTGCTAGTGAGGGGGAGTCGTTGATGCCGTCGCCAGCCATGGCGGTGCAAAAGCCCTGGGCTTTCCATTGCACAAACTCACGGGCCTTAGCCTCCGGCGAGAGGCCTGCCCTGTACTCGGGAATGCCGAGTTCCTTGGCCACTGCTTCGGCCGTGCTTGCCCGATCTCCGGTGAGCATGACGACCCTCACTCCGAGATCACGGAGTTCCCCAATCAGCTTTTTTGCCGAAGGACGGATCGTATCCTGAAAGATGAAGAGGCCGGCCGCCCTTTCATTCACCGCCATCGCCACCAAGCCGCCCGAGATATCGGAAGCCAGCGTGTCAAATGGAGTCGTATCGACGCCTCGCTCAGCCAGGAATTTTGTCGTCCCCATGAGAATCCGCTCTTTATCGACAACTGCCGTGATGCCTCCGCCGGCGAAAGACTGGAAGGAGGTGGCCTTGGGAACCTCAATCTGCTGCTGACGCGCATGGGTCACGATGGATCTGGCAAGAGGATGCTCGCTCCCGAGTTCCGCCCCCGCTGCCAGCATCAGCAATCTGTGTTCATCCAAGATACCGAAGGAGTGGATCGCGATAAGACTAGGCTTTCCCTCGGTCAGGGTGCCCGTCTTGTCGAGAGCGATGAGATTCACCGTAGCCAGACGCTGAAGGGCCTCAGCCGAACGGACAAGGATGCCATGGGAAGCAGCCCTGCCGATCCCGACCATCAAGGCCATCGGCGTGGCGAGACCAAGAGCGCAGGGGCAGGCGATCATGATGACGGAAACTGCGGCTGTGATGGCGGCAAAGAGACGGGGCTCAGGCCCAAGCAGCATCCAGAGTGCGAAGGTGACGATACTGATACAGAGAACGACCGGAACAAAAACCGCAGCTACCCGGTCGGCAAGCTGCTGGATCGGCGCTTGGCTCCGCTGGGCCTGAGCTACCAGTTGGATGATCCGGGAGAGAGCTGTCTCAGCCCCTATCCGGGTTACGCTCATGATGAAGCTCCCAGAGGTGTTCAGGGTGCCGGCCGAGACCATCGCACCGACGGATTTTTCCACCGGCAGGGGCTCGCCAGTCATCATCGATTCGTCGATGGCACTCCACCCCTCGACGATCTCCCCATCGGAGGGGAATTTCTCCCCCGGAAGGATGCGGACTCGATCGTGAGGACGCAGCGAATCGGCAGGTACATCCCGGTCGCCTGAAGCCTGAACAAGCCGGGCGATCGGCGGCGTCAGGTTCAGTAATTCCCGCAGGGCAGTTCCGGCCTTTGAGCGTCCCTTTGCCTCCAGCCACTGTCCCATGAGGACAAGGGTCATGATGACCGCTGAAGCCTCGAAATAAAGACCTGAGCCATGAGTGACAGATCTTGGAAAAAGTAGCAGTACGACGCTGTAGAGAAAAGCTGTCCCTGTCCCCAGAACGATCAGTGAGAACATATTCAGCTGACCCGAGGCGAATGAGCGCAATCCCTTCACCCAGATCGGCGCACCACACCAGAGCACCACGGGTAGGGAGAGAAAGAACTGCAGCCACTCCGTGAAAGAGCCATGAAAGAGAGTCATCCCTACCATGGGAGCCATCGCCAGAATCACAACCGGGAGAGAAAGGATGACCGAAAGCCAGAATCTCCGGGCCAGGCTTCTCAACTCCGAATCATCGTCGGTGGGAATCAGAGGCTCTAGTGCCATCCCACATTTCGGACAATCGCCCGGAGCCTCCTTAAGGATCTCCGGGTGCATCGGGCAGGTGTAGAGGGATCCCTCCACAGCCTCGCACGGCATGGCGCTCTTTGGCTCATGAGTGGAATGATTGTGGTGGCAGCAGTCGCTCATAGGGGACGGAGGGAGAGGCTATTAGGCTGTAGGCTGTTAGACTATTAGCCTTGGCGGATGGAGCGGATCAGTGCGGCGAGCACTTTTTCAGTTTCCTCGCTTTTTGAGTCACAAAGTAGAAAGAGGGTCGGATCACAATACCCGAGCCGCTGTGCAAAGCTCAGTTGGTAGTGAAGCTCCCGTAAGGAGCCGAATGATATCTCAAGGAACCTGAGGTATTCCACTTCACCTTCGCGGGTGCATCCTTCCACGATATTCGACGGAACTGAAACCGCAGCTCTCCGCATCTGGGACGTGAGACCATACATCTCTTCCTTCGGGAACTTTTGCGTCAGTTGATAGATCTGGATGGCGAGTTCATCTGCCAGGACGAATGCCCGTAGTTTTCTGTGGTCTCGCATAAATCCCTCCTAACAGTCTATCAGACTAATAGTCTCATAGCCTCCTAGCCTTTTCTTCTTAGCTGACAGAGTTCGCGTCCCTCACGCCCCTCGAAGGCCTCGCTTGGGAGCCATTCCTCCTGTTGTTCAAAATCAGCCTCGAAGAGCTGTTTGATCTCTTCACGTGTTGTTCCATGGGGTGGCCCCTCGAGGGCTGCGGGAGTGAGGTAGAAGATGGCAAAGAAGTGACCGCCGGGTTTAAGGGTTCTGCTAATAGCAGTAACATAGGCGCTGCGTAAGGATGGAGGAATGGCGCAGAAGCAGGTGTGTTCGACGACCCAGTCGAACCGGCCATTCCATGCCTCTGGTAGGGCAAAGAGGTTCCCTTGCTCGTAATGTTCCCCGCCGGTAATGGGATAGGAGCGTGCGAGGGCGATTGCGGTGGCTGAAAGATCAAGCCCGGTGACGGATGTTTTACCAGATTGAGCCGCCAAGGCTCTGACATCGTGGCCCGGGCCTGATCCTGGGACGAGCACTTCACCAAGGATCGGGTGGCGGGTCAGGAATTCCGTCAGGGCTGGTGATGCGTATCCTTCGTCCCAAGGTCTATCTCCCGCCTGATAACGGGCTTCCCAATCCACAGGGTCAAACACGGGATTACTGCCTGATCCAGGAGGTCCCGAGGGCGATGCCGAGTTGGTATTTCCGTTCATGCTCTCGTATCAGGAATGGCAGATCGACGCGCCGATGCAACTTGAACTCGCCAGAAAGCCTCTTAGTGAGTTCCTCCTCGCTGCGGCGATCAGCATCGACACCTCCGATCCAGCGATCCCTGGGCGTGTATTCCTCAAGCCAGGTGAAGGGAGTAGTGAGTAAGAGTTGGCCGCCTGGTTTCACGAGTGAGGGCAATCGTGCAAGAAAGGCTTCAGGGTCGGGAAGACGACAGATCAAGTTGGCTGCCAGAACCACATCGTAAGGACCTATTGCCTGGGGAAGAGCAGTGGCATCCATCACGGAAAACGAAACCCTGCTTCGGTCGATCCCTGGTGAAACAACAGCCTGAAACGGCTCTGTGATCGCTCCTTCCAGAAGACGCACTCCGTCATGACACCCTTCTGCTTGGAGTTTCTTCGCGGCATTGATAAAGGAATCGGAATAGTCGCTGGCATCGACGCGGCGGCAGGTGCGTGCGAGCTCGAAAGCAGAGGCTCCGACGGAGCATCCCGCCTCTAAGGCACATGCGCCGGAAGGGAGTAGCTCTGGGTCGAGTAGTTCCCGGACGCATCGGACGGGAAAAGGAAGATCCGTGATTGCACGATCAACGGGAAGCGCCTCATGGCGTAACTCCTCCGCCCCGCCATAATGAAGCAGGAGATACTCCCCGAGGAGTTTCGGCGACTCGTAGAGCGAAGTCACGATCAGGGAACGATCAGGGAACGGTCAGTTAGGAAGAGCCTGACCCGGATCGACCGGAGTGGAGCTTACCAAGTTCGTGCCTGCCGGGATTTCTAGAGGCTCATGATGCTCCGCAGGCTCGTGAATAATATCCTGCTCAGCCTCTGTGGAGTGCGTCGCCGCACCTCCCTCGAGAACCTCTCCGGTATCACCCTGGAGAGTGAGGTCTTCCGCTTCCGTCGTGGTCTCTTCCTTGTGAGTGGAGACTGGAGAAGCTTTGGGGGCTGAAGAAGTTTTTGGAGCTTTGGGTGTTGGTGGTGTCGGGGGAGTTTTGGGAACAGGGCGCGTGGCGGCCTGTAGATTCCCCATCGCGAAGTCGATGACATGGCCCTGATGGAGGAGCCAGAGTAGATCGGCACCCAATGCCTGCTCACGCCGTTTCAAGGTCTCAGCGTCAACAACTGGAGCGGAAGCCCTTTCTTTCCTGACATCAGCGGTTGGCACAACTTCTGTGGGTGTTGGCGCCTCGGCAGCTTCTGTCGATGCATCGACTTCAGAAATCACCACAACTGTTTCTGCAATTGGTTCCACGGTCGTACTTGTAGCGGCGGCATCCGTCTCTATCGTGGCCAAAGGATTTAGAGGAGCCGATTCCGAGTTTTCTGTTCGGAGCGCGAGAAGTGCCGACCACTGCTTGTCACGGTGCTGATTCGGATGGGCCTCCAGGTAATCGAGGATGGTCCTGAAACTCTCACCGATCGGAGTGGTCTCCCTGTCGAGATAGCGCGGACGAGCCATCGAGACATTGATGATTTTCTTGTGGGACTTGAAGAGCTGAAGGCTACGGTTGGTCAGCTCCTTTCCGAGCACCTGGGCTAGGACAAGAGGGAAGCGGTCCATCTCCTGAAGATTTTGGAGGAGGAGCTCTCGGAGGAGAGGGGTCGATCCGTGAAGGGCGACGGCTCCACCCAGGGTGATGTCACGTCCGAGAGCTTCGATTTCGTGCTCGGCATGGTGCTCGTTGAAATGGGCGGTGATCTGTTCCAGTGTGAGGCCCTCTTCGGACTTGCTCTGGTTGCCATCTAGGGCAGGAGCGGTTTCCCCTTCTTCGGAGCTGGCTCCTTCGGCAGCTGGTTCTTCTGTCGTAGTGACGGCCTCTGACACCACTTCCTCGGATGGTGCGGCCTCTTCGGTCTTTTCCTCGGCTGGCGTCTCAGTGGCGATCTCGGCGGCACCTTCCACGATCGCTTGCTCTTCAGCTACAGGAGCGATGTCGGCAACTGGTTCTGATGCTGGCAAGATCTCTTCGATCTCCTGTGAGGTGACTTCTTCCGTGACTGGGATATAGACGGTCTTGGTGGATTGTTCCGTCTTCCACTGCTCGATCAGCGCCTCGTCGCGCATCATCTTGATGCGAGATTTGTAGGCATCGAAGGGCATGTTCCTGAAGCGCTCCGCATGGAGGGAGATCAGGCGCGAGGTATACTCGTGATGATTCGGTGGGCCGAGGAGGACGCCGCTCATACCGCATTGGGCGACCACGGAGAAGGCTCCCTTCGGTGGTTCCGAGGTGACGGAGGATTTACGGTAAAACTTGCCAAGATGTTTGGAGAGGAGGTGACTGGCCGCCTCCTTGCGGGTTTGCCAGACCGAACCGTCGGCCTTCGCGCGGAAGAGCTCAGGCGTCTCCTCGTTCTCGGCCTGCAGTCTCACGCTGTAGCGATCAGACAGCTGGACAATCAGGCGGGCGATTTCGAAGAGGGGGTAGGCCTTGACTCGTGAACGGATCTGCTTGGCGATGCCCTCGATGGCCGCGAATTCTGGTACTAGCTGGAGCTTCCATCCTTCGAGGGCAGGCTTTGAAGGCGGCTCCGGACGACGGTCACGCTCGTCGCGCGGCCCTCTGCGATCACTGCGATCGCCACGTGAGGCACCTATGCCTGTGTTTGGACGAGCTCCCCCAGGTCCACGGCCTTGGCCGCCACCTTGTCCAGATGCTCCAAATCCAGATCCAGATGCTCCAGATCCTCCAGGTCCTTCACGACGACCTTCCGTACGAGGACGATCAGGACGTGGTCCTCTGTCGGGTCTCGGGCTGCGGGCGTCGCGTCCCGGCCCCCTCTCTCTGCCTCGATCCCCGCCGCGTCCTTCGAAGCGCTGTGGGCGGTCCCCCTCGTCGAATTGCGCCGCAAGGCGAGCCGAGCTATCGGAGGTCTCGGTTGTCCACGCGGGACGGAACATGTCGGAGAGATCGATCCCCAAGGAGGAAAGATCTGCTGGTGCTTTGGGTTCGTCGCTCATGGAATCAGGAAGCTAGCATGAGATGTATGGCTTTGGGGAAGCTCGAAAGAGTGACAATAGTGCCGAAGTTTTCGATCGCTCAGGAAACGAGGAATTCGGAAAGGGCATTTCTAAGCCTTTCGGGCACCGTTGCTCGGATGCGACTGCACTCCTCTTCGTAGACGGTCTCGTGCACGACACCCTCGCGGTGGAGCTTGGCTAGAATGTCGGGACGGCTGTGCGGGATGAGTAAACCGACCTCCTTGTTTCCCTCGCCGACGAGATTCCCGAGTTGCTCGACCAGCAGATCGAGCCCTTCGCCGGAGTGAACTGAAATGAAGATGGCCTCGGGGTAGGCATTGCGAAGCATCGCGCGCGTGATGGGATCCTCGACGCGGTCGATCTTATTGAAGACGGTGAGAGTCTTCTTATGATCAGCGCCGAGATCATTCAGAACCTTCATCGTGGTGCCGTAGAACTCCAGCACACGCGGATGGGAGGCATCAAGCAGGTGGACAAGGAAGTCGGCCATCACGGCCTCTTCCAGCGTGGCGTTGAACGACTCCACCAATTGGTGGGGGAGCTTTCTGATGAATCCGACCGTGTCGGTCAGCAGGAGTGGCTGCTTGTTTGGGAGATCAATCTTGCGGGTGGTCGTGTCGAGCGTCGCGAAGAGAGCATCCTCGACCAGGACCTCGGCGCCAGTGAGCCGACGAAGCAGGGAAGATTTGCCCGCGTTGGTGTAGCCGACGATGGCGACATTCGGGACAGGAGCCCGCTTGCGGTCCTTGCGTTGGTTGGCACGGTTGCGTCGGACCTCCACGAGGTCACGCTTGAGGCGATCCATCTGACCACGGATCTTGCGTTTGTCCTGCTCGAGTTGGCTCTCGCCTTCGCCCTTGGAACCGATGCCGCCGCCTTGCTTGCCAAGGTGACTCCAGGCTCGCGTCAGACGCGGCAGGGAGTACGACATGCGTGCGAGATCGACCTGGATCTTGGCCTCGCGGGTTTGGGCGCGCGTCCCGAAGATATCGAGAATGATTTCCTGACGGTCGATCACGGTGATCTTGGAAATGGTTTCCCAGTTGCGCTGCTGCGCAGGGGTCAGCTCATTGTCGAAGATGATCACGTCGCACCCGAGCTCACGCGCCCGCTCGCAGAGTTCCTCAGCCTTGCCCGAGCCAACGAAAAGACGGGCCTGCGGTTCGCGGATCTGCACCAGTTGCTTCTCCGCGATGGGCACGCCCAGCGTGCGCACCAGTTCCCCCAATTCGTTCAGGAGATCCTCCGCATCCTCACGCGATTCCCCAACCGTGTGGGCGCCGACCAGAAGGGCGCGCTCGACTATCTTGTCACGGGGTTTGATTTCGAACATTCGTGGGGTGGAGGCTGTTAGACTGTTAGACTATTAGATTGTTAGGTCAGGGAAATTTGATTGATCGGAATCATTGTCCAAGATCATCCGATTCGCATCTTTTGAATTTAGTAATTTCAGCCTCTATCAGCCTAATAGGCTTTAGCCTAAATTCCTTGCGACGCAGGTGCGAGCATCATCGCCTCCCCATGATCCAGATGCTCTTTGCAGAGAGCAAAAAAGGCCTCCTTGCTGCCGACACGACGGACGGCATGGAGGAACTCCGGACGGATCCCCTCGCCGATGAAGTTCGCGTATTTCTTGATCTTCTGAACCCCTTTGGGATCCGGGATGCTTGGGTCACAGACCGTTTCGTAGAGATCGTGAATGTAGGCCAGGACTTCGCGGCCTGTCGGGTAGGTGATCTCATTTCCCGCAAGATGCTCCCGGATCTGCGAAAAGAGCCAGGGATTGCGTACCGCGCCGCGTCCGATCATGAGACCGCGGGCACCGGTTTCCCGCAGGAGACTCTCGGCATCGACAGGAGTGGAGACATTACCATTTCCCAGGACTGGGCAAGAAAGTGATTCGGCCGCCATCCGGATCAGATCATGGCGAATCCCTCCGCTGTACATCTGGAGTACCGTCCGTCCATGGACAGTCACCAGATCAATGGAGTGTTTTGCAAAGAGAGGGAGAAGTGCCTCAAGGGTCTGCTCCGTGTCGAAGCCAAGACGGGTCTTCACCGTGAACTTCCCCGGAATGGCGTCCCTCAAAGCCCCGAGGATTTTATCGATACGGGGAAGATCACGCAGTAGACCCCCTCCCGCGCACTTGCGGTAGACCACGGGGGCGGGGCAGCCGAGGTTCAGATCGATCGCCGCGATGGGATGATGGCCCAACTCCTTGGCCGTACGAACGAGTGAGGGGATATCGTTGCCGATCATCTGGGCGATGACGGGGCGACCGGTGGGATTCTGTGTGATCGAGGCCAGGATCGGCTTGTCGAGGCCCGAGGAAGCCGTGACGCGGAAATACTCCGTGTAGTAGAGATCGGCCCCACCATAGCGGGTCATGAGCTTCCAGAAAGGCAGATCGGTCACATCCTGCATCGGGGCTAATGCCAGGACCGGGGCCGGCAAGGAGAGAAGCTGATCAAGGTGCTGCATCATGGTGATTCCTAGGGTGCTCAAAGGAAACAAGTAAGTATTTTCGGCTCCTCGCTGAATTGAGTGGGTGTTTGCTGAAAATTGGACTCCCGCAGAGGCGCAGGGAGGTAAAAGGTGCGAAGGTGGGAAGGTGGGGAGGTCGAGGGGCGAGGAATCGAAGGGTCGAGGGGGGCAATAATGAATCTGGAACTCAGGAATTGCTTGCCTGGCCGTTGCTTCGCATCCGTTGCATCACGAAGTTAGGAACTTAA
>JAPJNA010000067.1 GCA_026461395.1 Chthoniobacterales bacterium
CCCAAGGGTCCGGCTGTTCGCCGGTTAAAGTGGTACGCGAGCTGGGTTCAGAACGTCGCGAGACAGTTCGGTCCTTATCCACTGTGGGCGCAGGAGAATTGAGGGGTTCACTTTCTAGTACGAGAGGACCGAGAGTGACGAACCTCTGGTGTTCCGGTTGTCGTGTCAACGGCATTGCCGGGCAGCTATGTTCGGAAAGGATAAGCGCTGAAAGCATCTAAGCGCCAAGCCTCTCCCAAGATGAGTTCTCCCTGAAGATCCGTGGTAGACCACCACGTTGATAGGTTGCAGGTACAAGCACGGTAACGTGTTCAGCTTAGCAATACTAATGATCGTTCGGCTTTATTAGTTCATTTTGGATTCACCTTAAGCAGTGAATCCTCCTAATGGACTCAAGCTCGAAAAGTTAAGGCACTTTTTACTACTATCTGCAGATGTCAGTGAACACCGATGGATTGGATCGCAAGATCCAAGCACGCGGCAGTTCTTTGAAAACCTGACAAACGACAAGGCAAGCTACGAGTCCCTAGAGACCCGAGACCCCTGAGTGAAATTCTCATAGGTTTCGTCCTCTGGTGATCATAGCGCGGTGGCACCACCCGTTCCCATCCCGAACACGGAAGTGAAACGCTGCAGCCCCGATGGTAGTGCATCTATAGGTTGTGCGAGAGTAGGACGTCGCCAGGTTTAACGGCCCCGAGAGGAGAAATCCCCTCGGGGCCGTCCTTTTTATGGCAGAAGTGGCAAAGCTTTAAAGTTATCCCGCAGAGGCGCGGAGACGCTGAAGAAATATAGCGGAAAGAAATAGATCTGTACTGATGAGAGTTTCATCATGTGCCTTGAATCGACTGACTTTGATTGCAGTAAATCATCTCTGCGTCTCTGTGCCTCAGCGGCAGAATAGATCCGTCCCGGTTGACAGCAATCGCAACTCGCCTTATCTATCTTCCTATGTCCAACCCTGTCCTCGAACGCGCTGATTTCAATGTAGCCTCCAGTTCTTCCGGAGTCATGACTCTCCGGGGCACTGTTAATAAATCCGCCATTCTCCTGCTTCTCACGATCGTGGGTGCCGCTTACACCTGGAGCGCCACTCGTGGGGGATATTCCTCAGCGGGGATGGGTTACACCATGGTCGGCGCTATTGCTGGCTTCGTCCTAGCCTTGGTAACCTGCTTCAAGCAGAACTGGGCGCCGATCACTGCCCCCATCTACGCACTCTGTGAGGGACTTTTTGTCGGCGGCATCTCGGCCATGTACGAGGCCAAGACTCATGGTATAGCCATCCAGGCAGTCATGCTCACCTTTGGCACCTTTGCCGGCATGCTCTTTCTCTTCCAAGGTAATATCCTCCGCGCCACTCCAATGTTCATGAAAGTCGTTGTCGGAGCCACTATTGGCATCATGCTCACCTATCTGCTGGGGATGATCCTCTCCTTCTTTCATATCCAGTTGCCTATCTTCGGAGGAGGTCAACTCGGCCTTATCTTCAGTCTCGTGATCGTCGTCGTCGCCGCACTGAACCTCATCATCGACTTTGAGTTCATCTCCCAATCGGCAGCTTCGGGCAATGCCCCCAAGTATATGGAGTGGTACGGCGCTTTTGGCCTCTTAGTGACCGTCGTGTGGCTGTATGTCTCCATGCTTCGCCTGCTTTCCATCCTCAACGGCGGCGGAAATAACAGGTAGGCTTGCCCCTTTTGGCGCAGGACGTTTTTTCCTCTCTCTCGCTGTATGAAAAATACAGCGTTTGCTTTGGTTGTCCGCCTAGCTCTCGATCGAAGTAATCTGTTGCCTAGACAGGCTTGTCAGCACCAATAGAGTCAGTTCATGGGCATTATCATCGTCATCGTACTGGTACTCCTCTATCTGCTGAGTTCGATCCGTATCGTGATGCAGTATGAGCGCGGGGTTGCATTCACACTTGGGAAGTTTTCTGGCACTCGCGCTGCGGGCATTACGGTGATCTTCGCCCCTTTTCAGACGATGGCGAAGGTATCGCTGCGGACTGTGACGATGCAGATCCCCTCCCAAAAAATCATCACCAAGGACAATGTCTCGATCGATATCGCCGCTGTCGCTTATTACAAGATCTCCGACCCGGAGAAGGCTGTGATTGCGATCGAGAATGTCTACAACGCGATCAACCAGATCAGTCAGACCACGGTGCGTAATGTTGTGGGCCGCTTCTCCCTCGACCAGCTTCTTGCCGAAACCGCCAATATCAACGAGCAGATTAAGACCGTTATCGACACTCATACCGAGCCATGGGGTACTTGCGTCACAGCAGTTGAAATCAAGGACATCACCCTGCCCGATAATATGCAGCGGGCCATGGCCAAGGAGGCCGAGGCTGAGCGTGAACGCCGCGCCAAGATCGTCGCGGCCGAGGGTGAGTTCCAGGCCGCCACCAAGCTGGGTGAAGCAGCAGATGTGATCGCAGCTCACCCTGTGGCTCTTCAGTTGCGCACCCTCCAGACCATGGCCGAGATCGCTACGGAGAAGAACTCCACAATCATCTTCCCGGCGCAATTCATGACGACTGTCCAAGAAGCCCTGAGCATGGTCAGGCAAGACTCCAAGGCAGATTAATCTCAGTCAGTTCTATTTTGAGAAACTGACTCAAGAAGAGCACGAGATCGATAATCTTTACGAGGCCGGAAAGATCAGAACCAGCTAGCCTTCAAGGCTGAGCTCAAAAAATCGCAACGTCGGCATCCAAGGGGATTCCCTAACAGCGCCTTTTGGGGACTGATCCACCAGTTCGTCGGGCGGGACCTGGTTCAGAAGATCGGAGCTTTTTTTATCGGGCCTTTCTCAGCCAAGGCGCAGTGGTATTGGATGGAGAACAACAACACCGCTATCCGCCAACTGTCGCAAGCCCCTACGCCGTCAAGGCTTCGCGTTCGTTGCCTAATGCTCCGACCTTTTCCAAGAAGTCATCGTAAGTTCCAAGATAGGAGGTGACTTTGCCATCGTTCACATGGAGGACCTTGGTGGCCAGCTTCCGGATGAAGTGAACGTCGTGGCTGATGAAGACAAGCGTCCCCTCGTAGGCGCTGAGCGCCATGATGAGCGACTCGACGGTGTGGATGTCAAGATGGGTCGTTGGCTCGTCCATGAGCAGAAGATTCGGGGGATCTACCAGGAATTTGACCAGATTCAGACGGGTCTTCTCTCCGCCGCTCAGGACGGGGGTCTTCTTGAAGATGTCATCCTTTCGGAAAAGGAAGGAGCCGAGGATGCCTCGGGCGTCATTCTCTGAGAGCTCTCCGTTGGAGGCCCGGACCTCGTCGAGGATCGACTTGTTCGGATCGAGTGTGGCCGCACGGTGCTGGCTGAAGTAGCCGATCTTGGCGTTTGGTCCCTCAATCCGCTTTCCTTTCTGGAACTCGAGCACTCCAGCTAGAATCTTGAGCAGGGTCGACTTGCCGGCGCCATTGGGTCCAACCAGGACGGTGCGCTCCATCCTTTCGATGGTGAGGTCGAGGCCCGAGTAGACCTTCCTCTCACCCTGGGAGGTGGGATAGGCCATGTGGATCTCCTCGAGGATGATGGATCGTTGGCCACCTCGCGGAGGCTGTGGGATCTGGAACCGGAACGGCTTGCGCGGAGGAAGCGGCTTCTCGATCAGTTCGAGGCGCTCGATCTGCTTCAGCTTGCTCATGGCCTGGGAGGCCTTGGAAGCGACCTGACGGAATCGGTCATAGAACTCGCGCAGGTCGGTGATCTCCTTCTGCTGGTTCTTGTAGGCAGCATTATGCCGCTCGTAACGGGAATCCCGTTCCTCCAGGAAGGCGCTGTAGTTTCCGGAATAGGAGTGCAGGCGACACTCGGCGATCTCATACACGGTCTGGATGATCTCATCCATGAATTGCCTGTCGTGGGAGATCAGGAGTACGGCGCCGGGATAGGTCTTCAGGTAATTCTGGAGCCAGAGCAGGGAGACAAGGTCGAGATGGTTGGTCGGCTCATCAAGCAAAAGCAGATCAGGCTCCATGACCAGAAGGCGGGCCAGATGGGCGCGCATGACCCAGCCGCCGCTCAGTTCCTTGGCCTTCCGCTCGAAGTCCTCCTGCTTGTAGCCAAGACCCCCGAGGATCTTCTTGGCCTTAGCCTCGACCTTTGGGTCGCTGAGGGCCGCGTGCTTGGAAGAGGCTTCGCTGTACTCCGGGGTATCGACAGTGCCGGCCTCCTCAAGCTCCTTGAGGCGTTTTTCCAGAGCCGGAATCTCTCCGGCCCGACCAGTGGCGACATCGAGGACGGTCTCATCTCCCGTGGCCTCACCCTCCTGGGCGAGATGGCCGATCATGGTCCACTCATCCCGTTCGATCGTTCCCGAATCGGCCTCATCCTTTTTTAAGAGCAGGGAAAAGAGCGTCGATTTGCCGGCGCCATTGGGGCCGACCAGAGCGACGCGCTCGCCGTAATTGACCTGCATATCGGCCTCCTCAAAGAGAGTGCGACCGCCGATGGTTTTTTTGAGTTTTTTGATCGTGAGCATGGAATTAGGTAATCGGGAATGGGAGATGGGTAATTGGGATTCTAATTTGGAAAAGATGTGGAATGGATTTGGAACCTTATAGCCTAACAGTCTTCAGTCTAACCCACTAAACAGCTTCAACCTCCCGCAGCGATTCGAGCACTTCAGAAGTCACCATCTGGACGGTGATCTCTTTCATACAGCGGAAGTCGATCGGGCATTCTCTGAGATAGCATGGGCTGCATTCGACCTTGCGTCTGATGATCCGGTGAGGCGGTTTGGTGATGCTGCCAAGATGGCCCGGGCCGGTGAGGGCTGGTTCGGTCGATCCGAAGATGGCAACGACTGGGATGCCCAGCAGATCAGCCAGATGCATGGTGCCGGTGTCATTCGTCAGGAGCAGGTTGCAGCCCTTGAGCTCTTCGATGAGTTCTGGGAGCGTGGTTCTGCCGCAGAGGTTCTCTACCTTTCCGGGGAAATTGCGTGAGAGAACCTCCCCGAGATCAGCTTCCTTGGCTGTGCCGACGATAACCCAGGTGAGGTCGTGATCTTTGGAGATCTCCTCCATGACGGATCGGTAGCGCTCGATCGGCCAACGCTTGGCTGGTCCGTATTCCGCACCGGGACAGAGTGCTATGTGGATCGGGCCCTGTGGAGTGGGACGTGGAGTGCGTACTGTCGCCTCCGGGCCTCCCAGGTGGCGGACGCTGGAGAGAAGCTCCTCGGTCTGATGGAGTGTCGGGTGAAGCTGCCGGTTGAGAGGGAGGGTCTGGTTCAGCAGACGCTTGCCTCGGTGGATCTCCCTGCCGACGCGGCGCGGGATGCCGGCCAGCCAGACCTCTAGGGCGCTGCGCAGGGAATTCGGCAACAGGATCGCCACATCGAAGGAGCCAGCTGACTTGATGAGCTTGGCAACCTGCCAAGGGGGGGACTTCGGCGGTATGGAAAGGATCGCATCGACTTCGGGAATCTCCTTCCAGAGCGGCATGAGTTTCTCGGGTGAGAGAATCGTGAACCGGAGGTCGGGGCGTCCCTCCTTGATCGCGCGGATCGCAGGAACCGCCATGCAGGCGTCGCCTAGCCAGTTCGGTGAGCGAAACATGATCTTAAAGGGCTGAAGATCCGTGGGTTTCATCTCGGGAGGCAGATAGATGCCACGCTTGACTCCGCTCAGCAGGAAGTTCGGGTGGGGGGTTTTCCAGCGGTTGTGAACCCAGAACCAGTCGGCTGGGGAGCGCCGTATCTCCTCTTCGAGTAGCGTATTGAGTTTCATCGTGACCTCCTCGACGGTGAGTCCCTCGGTCGGGATCGGATCGCTGGTATGGAGAACCCATCGGGCAAGCCCCACGGTTCTGACTGTGGCTTGAACAAGCAGGGAGTCTGTGCGCTGGGCGAGGCTTGCCGCCAGCGGGGAGGTGGATGCGAGCTTGCCAAAGAGGGGCATCCAGATTCCCGCATTCCCCGCATGCTGATCGGTCAGGACGCCGACAGCCCCTCCCTCCTTGAGCATGGTCACGGCAGCCTGCATCTCTTTCTTGCGGTCGAAGGTGACAACCCCGCGACTACGTCGATCCCCGTTGACCAGATCATCCATGAGGGGGTTGCGGAGCGCCTGATAAATACAACCCGCCGGGCGGGGTTTGATGGATTCCCCGATCTGGGCGCTGATCTCCCAGTTGCCAGAGTGGCTGAGAGCGATCACGGTGCCTTGCTGACCGGCCTTTTTCCCGATGACCCAGTCGATCCAGTTCTCTTCCTTCTCCATGCTGAGTCTGGAACGAAGTTGTTTGATGCTCATGGCCGGAATCTTGACCGAGCAGACGATATTGGCCCCGAGATTGAGAAAATGAGTCAGGGTGATCCGGGAGGCTTCTTGGTTGGTCAGCGAGGGACCGAAGGCGATCTGGAGATTCTGTTTGGAGAGACGGCGGTAGCTGGGCAGAATCATCCAAACCAGAAGCCCGATTGCCTGTCCCAAGACGAAACAGACCGTGATGGGGAGCAATCGGATAAGGGTGACAACCGATAAAGCTAGCAGATACAGAAGACGATCCATGATCAAAATCGAAGGCGACAACACTAACGAGGCCCCTGCGCCTTCGGAAGGCAAATCCCCCGTTAGCGCGGCGATCTTCCTTCCCGGAGCGACAATCGGCATCCTGGGAAGCGGCCAGTTGGGTCGAATGTCCGCAATGGCGGCTAAGAGTCTCGGCTACCGAGTAGCGGTCTTGGACGAAGTTGCCGATGGTCCCGCCTGTTCCTGTGCGGACCTCTCCTTTACCGCATCTTTCGACGATCTCGATGCGCTGGCCCGCTTTGCCGAGGCGGTCGATGTCGTGACAGTGGAGTTCGAGAATATCCCGATCGGCGCGCTGGAGTTTCTGGAGACGCGCGTTCCGGTAAGGCCCTCCGCCTCCGTCGTGCGGACCTGCCAGGACCGCGTGCTGGAGAAGGAGTTCTTGCAGAACAACGGGTTTCCCGTGGCTCCCTTTCGGGTCATCAACTCTGCAGAGGAGCTTGCCTCAGCCCTGTCCGAACTGAACTCCCTCTGCATTCTGAAAACCGCGGCCCTGGGTTATGATGGCAAGGGACAGATTTCGCTAAAACCGAGTGATGATGCCGCAAGCGCCTGGAAGCAACTGGCCGCACCTCGGGCTGTGCTGGAACAGCGAATCGCTTTTGCTTCCGAGGCTTCTGTGATCTGCGCTCGAACTTTCGCAGGGGAAACGCTCTGTTTCCCTGTCCAGGCGAATGTCCACCGGAATGGCATCCTCGATATCACGACTGTACCCGCGCAATTGAATCCCAGTGTACTTGTTAAAGCCCAAGAGATCACCTCGGCGATCGCTGTGAAGCTCGGCGTCATCGGCCTAATCACCGCCGAGTTTTTTGTGATGGAGAACGGTGACCTTATTGTGAATGAGCTTGCTCCGCGTCCCCACAACTCCGGGCACCACACGCTCGAGACCACAATGACCAGCCAGTTCGCCCAGCATGTCCGGGCTGTCTGCGGTCTGCCGCTCGGGCCGGTCGAACTCCGCTCCTCGGGCGTGATGGTGAATCTCTTGGGCGATCTCTGGCAGTCAGGCGAGCCCGACTGGGAGCTCCTGCTGCGTGAGGCCGGGCTTTTCCTCCATCTTTATGGGAAGCGGGAGCCAAAGGCTGGCCGCAAGATGGGTCACTTCACTTTACTCTCCTCTCAGGCAAGTCATCCGGAAGCACAAAAGAGAGCGATCGAACTGCGCGAACTGATAAAGTACGGAGCAGAATCAGACAGGCTCTGAGGAAAAAATCTTTGAACGCATTTGATTCCTGCTTGTCTGAAAAATGGTGCCGATAAAACCCCGAGCGAAAATCGCGAACAACAAAGCAAAAATTCCAAACAGCAAACAGCAATTAGCAAATAGTAGTCCCATCAACCCCGATTTATGAATCCATCCGTCCAAGAACTCGATCGCCGCGTCCAGGAGGCCAGTACCTGGGTCAAACCCCTCACCCAGGAGATGAGTCGCGTCATCATCGGCTAGCAGGGGCTGGTCCGCAGCTTGATCATTGGACTTCTGGGGAATGGTCACGTCCTGCTCGAGGGAGTGCCCGGCCTTGCCAAGACCCTGACTGTCCGGACGCTCTCTTCCTGCATCCACGGGGATTTCTCTCGTATCCAGTTCACGCCGGATCTACTGCCTGCAGATCTGGTCGGCACGCTGATCTACAACCCCCGCGAGGGAGTCTTCACCACACGCAAGGGCCCTATCTTCGCCAACTTCATCCTAGCTGACGAGATCAACCGCGCCCCGGCTAAGGTCCAGAGCGCTCTGCTCGAGGCGATGCAGGAGCGTCAGGTCACGATCGGCGACGAGACCTTCAAGCTCCCTGACCCCTTCCTTGTCCTTGCTACGCAGAATCCGCTGGAGCAGGAGGGAACCTACCCGCTTCCCGAGGCTCAGCTCGACCGTTTCATGCTGAAGGTCGTGGTCGGTTATCCAACCCGCAGTGAGGAGCGTGCCATCCTCGACGCGATGGCGACCTCCTCGCCCAAGACCCATGTCGACGCGCTTGTCACCCGCGAGCAGATCCTCGAGGCACGCAATGTGGTCAACGCGATCTTTGTCGATGACCGGGTCAAGGATTACATCGTCGACCTTGTCTGGGCGACGCGCGAACCGGCCAATTACAACCTGAAGCTCGATGGCCTGATCCGCTACGGCGCCTCACCACGCGCCACGATCTATCTCACCCTCGCGGCAAAGGCTCATGCGTTCCTGAATGGCCGTGGCTACGTAACCCCGCATGACGTCAAGTCGATCGGTACCGAGGTGTTGCGCCACCGCGTCGCCGTGAGCTACGAAGCAGAAGCCGAGTCCATTTCCTCCGAGGAGATCGTGAAGCGCGTCTTCGAGGGCATGCCCGTTCCTTGAGCAGGGAAGCACTGACGAGTGTCAGTCCGCTCCAAATCTCCACCGATGAACGATACACGGGAAATCCTACGTAAGATCCGGCGACTCGAGTTGCGCACGCGCCGACTCGTGGAGTCCTCATTCGCGGGTCAGTACCAGAGCGTCTTCAAGGGACGCGGGATGAACTTCGAGGAGGTTCGCCCCTACTCGCCCGGCGACGAGATCCGCGCCATTGACTGGAATGTGACCGCCCGTACCGGAGAGCCCTTTATCAAGAAGTTCACCGAGGAGCGTGAGATGACGGTGATGATCATTCTCGATGTTAGTGCTTCGGGGAACTTCGGAAGCGTCCGGGAAAGCAAGCGGGAGCTTGCGGCCGAGGTGGCGGCGATCCTGGCCTTCAGTGCGATTCACAACAACGACAAGGTCGGATTGCTCCTCTTCAGTGACAGGGTGGAGCTCTTCATCCCGCCCAAGAAGGGACGGCACCATATTCTCAGGCTCATTCGAGAGATGCTTTATTTCGAACCCAAGGGACGCGGCACTGATCTCGCAGGCGCGCTGGAGTACATGAACAAGCTTATCACCCGCCGCGCGGTTGTGTTCGTGATTTCCGATTTTTTCACAGGCGACTTCACCCGTCCCCTAACGGTCTCCGCCAGGCGTCATGACATGGTGGCTCTTCCGATAGTGGATCCGGCGGAAGAGGGGCTGCCCGATGTTGGAGTTATCCTTCTTGAGGATCCGGAAACCGGCGAACAGATCGAGGTCAACACCTCAAGGAGTGCAATCACACGCAATTATGCCGAGCTCTCCACGCTCCGGACCAAGGAGCTCAACAGCATGTTCGGATCGCGCGGTATCGACATGGTTTCCCTGCGGACGGACAAGGATTACCTGCCAGTGTTGCGTAATTTCTTCGATAGGCGCGGAAGGAGGATGGCGGCATGACGAATGCGCCCCAGTCACCAGTTCCCACTCCCGGACTGAGTTTTGCTCCCGGAGCCGCCGGCCCTACGCCGGCCCCTATCCATGATATTGTGGGTCCTCTCCCGTTCTTTTCGGGACCGGTCTGGCTGATCCTTTGCGTGTTTCTGGCCGTTGCGCTGATCGGTGGAGCTCTCTGGTGGTTTTTAGGCCGCAGAAAGGCCAAGTTGATCACGCCCCGGGAGGCCGCTCTCGATGCCCTGACACGCCTGCGCGGAAAAGTCTCGGAGGGGAGTGATCATGACTTCGGCGTCGGGGTCTCCGATGTGCTACGGCGATTCCTAGGTGAAGCTCTGGGACTCGCTGCGCCGCGCCAGACTACCGAGGAATTTCTTGTCTCGTTGCAGGGCTCGCTCCGCTTTGTCCCCGCTGAGCAGGAAGCTCTCGCAGAGTTTCTGCACCGCTCCGATTATCTCAAATTTGCTCAGGGTGAGGCGACTTCCGAGCAAAGGTTGAGCCTGATTGAAGCGGCAGAATCCTTTGTCCGCAGCGGTGAGCAACCCGTCGACAAGAATAGTCCAGAATCTGCCGCACCCTCTACTGCATGATGGCTCCCGTGATTCTGGCCTCGGCAACATTTTTCTATTTTGCGCATCCCTGGCTGCTGCTGGGACTGCTGGCCCTTCCTGTACTGGCACTGCTACACGGGAAGTTCGGAGGGACGCCCGGCATTCTCTTTTCCTCGACACAGCTTGTGGTGGCTGTTGGGAAAAAACGCCGCTCCAGAGCCGGGGCCGTTATCTCTTCGCTGGTCTACGGTGCGATGGCCTGCCTCATCGTGGCCCTCGCCAGGCCGCAGATCGGCCACACGCTCGAACATATCACCGCAAGCGGCGTCGATATCATGCTGGTTCTGGATGTTTCGGGATCGATGACGGCGGAGGATTACACGATCGGATCTTCAAGAGTTAACCGTCTCGACGTGGTCAAAAAAGTTACTCGAGAGTTCATCGAGGCAAGACCCAACGACCGCATCGGTATCATCGCCTTTGCCGGGAGACCCTATCTCGTGAGTCCGCTGACCCTTGATCACGATTGGCTGATAACCAATCTCGACCGCATCCAACTCGGTCTGGTAGAGGATGGTACTGCGATTGGTTCGGCTCTCGCCTCGGCAGCGAACAGGCTCAAAGACCGCGATGCGAAAACGAGAATCATCGTGCTACTGACCGACGGCGCTAACAACGCAGGGAAGGTGCAGCCTCTTACGGCCGCGGAAGCCGCCAAGGCGCTGGGCATCAAGATCTATTCGATCGGTGCCGGAAGCACCGGCCCCGTTCCTGTCCCTGTCGGCAAGGATATGATGGGCAAGCCGGTTTACAGGAAGGTGATCTTCGACTTTGACGAGAAGCTTCTCGACCAGATCGCCAAGATCGGGGATGGGAAGTATTTCCGAACGGCAGACACGGATTCGATGGGACGTACTTTCCGCGAGATCGATCGCATGGAAAAGACCAAGGTCGAGGTCGAGAAGAGCTCCGACTACCACGATTACTTCACGTTTTTCCTTCTGATCGCCGCCTCCCTTCTGATCGCTGAGGCCGTTCTCTCTCAGACCATCTGGCGCCGCCTGCCCTAACGCGCACATTTTCATCCCTTCGCATGTATCCATTTCTTCTGACAGCACTCCATGACAGGTTGACATTCGCGTCACCCGAATGGTTCTGGGCTTTCCTGCTGCTGGCTCCCCTGTTCTGGGTTTTCATTGATGCGGGTCGCAAGAGGGAGGCCCTGCTGGCCAGAATCCTCGCGCCTCGCTTGCAGCAGTCGCTTGCCGGTCAGGTGAGTCTCTTCAAGCGAAACCTGCGGATCGCCTCGTTGCTCCTTGCCATCGCCTTTGCGATCACGGGAATGGCAAAGCCGCGCTACGGATCCATCGATCAGGAGATCAAATCCCGCGGCCGCGATGTTATCCTCGCGATTGACACTTCCCGCAGCATGCTCTCCACGGATACTGCCCCAACAAGGCTCGGCCGCGCCAAGCTGATCTCGCAGGATCTTCTCAACTTGCTGAGGGGTGATCGGGTGGGGCTGATTGCCTTTGCAGGAACCTCCTTCCTTCAGGCCCCCCTAACCCTAGACAAGGGGGCCGTCCTGACCTCCATCGACGATCTCGATACGAACACGATCCCGAAGGGAGGCACCGACATCGCTTCGGCGATCAGGCTCGCGATCGCAGCCTTCGGCAAGGGGGAGACGATGAGCCGGGCACTCGTGCTGATGACGGATGGAGAGGAGCTTGATGAGAGCGGTGTCGAAGCGGCCAAGGAAGCGGAGGCTGCGGGAGTCCGGATCTTCACGATCGGATTCGGTTCGGCTGCAGGATCGCTGATCCCAATCAAGACGGAGGAGGGGCGCAATGATTTTGTCCGGGATGAGAACGGGCGTCCTGTCAATTCCAAGCTGGATGCGCCACGCCTCAACGAAATTGCGAAAGTAACTGGAGGATTTTCTCTTCCTTATGGTCAGGATGCCGCCTCGATCATCTACGAAAAAGGGATCGTCCCCATGGACCAGCAGGAGACGGGAGTGCTGAGCGCCCACAAGCCGATCGAGCGTTATGCCTGGCCGGTTGGAGTTGCGCTCTTGCTTCTTACTCTCTGGTCCGTTCTTGGCGAAGGCCGCAGGCAAAAAGTGCTCCCCATGGTCGGAGTTCTTATGATGCTGGGCTTTTTCCTCCAAGGAAGCACAAGAGTCGAGGCCGCCTCATCAGGCATCAGTGACTATCAGCAGGGCAACTACCAAGGAGCACTCAAGGATTTCGAACAACGCCTGCAATCAGGAGCAAAGACCCCGGAGATCCGTTTCGACGCCGGAGCCGCCGCTTACAAGGCGGGTGATTTCAAGAAGGCTGCCGAGTATTTCTCAGCCGCGATGACTTCCACGGTTCCGAAGATCCGGGATGCCGCGACTTACAATCTCGCGAATTCACTGGTCCGTTCTGGCGAAAGCGCCGATGGAAAAGAGGCCAAGCTCTCCGACTGGAATAACGCCCTGCAGCATTACGAGACAGTGCTGAAGGATCACTCCTCTGATGCCAGGGCCAAGGAAAACCGCGATATTGTCCGCAAACTAATCGCCGATCTGAACCGGCAGCAACCTCCTCCGAAGCAGCAGGACAAAAAAAACGATAAAGACCAGAAGGATCAGGAAAAGGACAAGGATAAGGATAAGGATAAGAAAAAGAGCGATCAGTCTCAGGG
>JAPJNA010000068.1 GCA_026461395.1 Chthoniobacterales bacterium
AAGAATGCGAGTGGCGTTGGAACCACAGACATCGTATAATCTACCCCATCCTACTCAAACACCTCCGCCAGCACCCTCTCTCAACTACATAAGACCCTATCAAAAATAGGCTGGTATGGGAGAGTTATACGATAGTTTCTGCCTATAAATTCGCCATCAATGCGTATGAAATTATGACAATAGTGGTTAATCCATAGGTTGTCATCGCCGTTATTAGTTAAACTATGGTCAATGATAAACTTTGCACTGTTTGGCAATAATGCTATATTTTTTTCGTATGTATAACCGTGATGCTCATTTAATGAAAGAGATTGTTTAAAGGTTATACTATTATCAGCGGCTACAATATCCCAAGTTCCAAAAGTTAATATATTGTAATTTGCGTCAAAATTATAGCAAAGCTCTACAGGCTTTCCCACAATACCCACGCCAATTTTAATAAATCCTTCGCCAACTATAGCCTCAGGGTAGCCCAATAAATCAGGCACACCAGGTCGACAAGCTCGAAATTCTTCACAGGTGCCGATTGCACATGAGCTATCTAAAGGATTATGATATGAGAAAGGTGGTTCAATGTAAGTATGCCCATCATACTCTAAAGAACAAATAAGCCCCGACCAATCAAAGCGTGACCCCCTATAATAACCCTCACTATGATGAGGAAGAGCTACCTCTATATTTACAATACCATTAGTAATTTTAACAATATGCTCACTTAGATTTTTCACTATGTTTGGCCTCCTTTAATAATAAAGTGTAGTGTCTGGGAATTTTCCTTAAAATAATAAAAAGAAACTAACATGGGCCAGTCTAACATACAGACTGAATAAATACGTAAAAGAATCAATGACGAATAACAAAGATAAAAATTGCCGATAAGCCTCAGGCTAAGGGGGTGTTCGGCAATATGTGGAGCACGTAGGGGCGGGCACCTTGAGAGCAGGCGTCGGTGGAGGCGCCTATTGCGCCCCTAGCAGGGAGGGCGCGAGGAGAAGGATCAGGATCAGGAGGAGATTCGTAGGTCTGATGCTATTCAGTCTCAGCTATTCATTGATGGATTCCACAGAACGGGCCACCACGCGTCCGGTGAAGCGGTCGATGGCCGCGTGCAGCCAACTCCGGCGCTCACCCTCGACAATGAAATCCCCCGCACCGCTGGGAGGGAACCTTCCGGCCTGGGCGATCACATCGATCATCACGTTCCAGGTGCGCGTGTTGCTGACATCGGCGAGGGCGCGGAGCACTGATTCACGCCGAGCCTTGATCTCGGCGTCGTCGGCGCTGGTAAAGCTCATCGCCACCAGTGCCGGGGCGACCCGTGTCGCCAGCTCGCTCCTGTTAAGCAGTGGGGTAGTGGCCGTGACATTGGTCATGGTCGTGGCGATCGGGTCAGCCTCCGAGGCCACGCTCAGCGTGGAACTGGGGGTCAACTCATCCTTGAGCACACCGGCCAGCACGGCCTTGAGGACGAGTTGATTTGCGGAGTTGGGATTGATGACACCAGCGGTCACGCCGGAGACGGGGGATTCGGTGAGGCAGAAGGTGTCGAGCAGGCCGGCATCGGCGCTGTTGGTCGTGAAGAAGTCGATGCTTTTGAAGGGAAGATCGCGGAAGGCATAACCCAGCTCAGCCACGGAGCGAAATGGTCGATTCAGAATCACTGGGCGGCTGGCTGTGCCTGTGGAATCCAATGGATAGGTGGAGAGACTGGTAGAATTTACCGCGTCACCACTGCGCAGGATGCCGTCAGGGTCATTGTAGCGCGTGGTGCTGCTGTTCGTATTTTTTGAAAGCGCACCAAGGTTGAATGTCGCCGAGTTTGTCCAGCCGGCAGGGGTGGTCGGAGGAAAGTTCGTGAGAGCGGTAGGAGGTAATGAAGAATTGGCCCATGCCGTATTTCGTCCTGTAAGTAGAATTCCACCCATTAGGCCAAATCGAGTGGTCCGCGGATCAGCTCCTTGAATGAAACAGCCAGGTGATGTGTTGTCACCCGGTGCCCTATAACCATTGGTATCCACAAGGGTATTTGTGGGTGAAATGTTGTTCCACGTTTGATAAGCAACCCACGCTGCCCCATCTTGATACTCGAGAATGAAGTCCAAACCATTGGTTGAAGTGATGGTCATCGAAGGCACAGATGGAGGGGGTGAGGGTATGTTTGATACCGTTCCAGCGTAGATCCCCGTAAATGTTGCAGTAAAATTGTTATAATTGTTCGGGTCGTTTGTACTCGTTGCAGAAGGTGGAAGAAGAATCAGAGGATTAGTGGCCCCTGGATTCGGGAATTGGATGTATGAAGTATTGAAATACCCCGTTGCTGGCAATGACGCACCGCTGGGGTCAATGGCAGTTCCGCCAGCAGACGAACTCGGAAGGCTGCCACCATTGACACTAAAACGAAAATTGCTTGGGCCTGCTGTTGATGGTGTTGGAGGCGCTCCACGATGCGGATTCCATACTTCGCCGATCCAGTAGGCGTTGACATTGTTACTGAGCCCAGGACTTGGTGGCCTATAGAAATGCATGTACACTCGGTTCAGGTAGGGAAGATTTTCTAGACCGTATAAATTCTCTCCATTGAATGAGCACTGAGTTGGATAAGAGTCAGTATCGTACTGGTCGATGATGTTGAGTCCGAGCTGAATGATTTGGCGGTCTTTGTTTAAATCGAGAGTAGTTTGATTCGTAGACGCCGAAGATAGTCCGTTGCCAAATTCCCTGCCAAGCGAACCGCTCAGGATCGAGGCCTTGAGCAGTTCGAAGAAGTTTGGTTCGCGACCGCTGATCGAGCCGAGCGTGGCGATGGCGGCGAGAGGAGCAGAACCGGAGGGACCGGCGTAGAGCCATCTGCCAGCGCTCCAGAACAGGCCGAAGTCGCGCTGGACGGTTGTCGCCGTCGCGGGTGACGGGGCGCCGCTCAGAAGGGTCGTGGTGCCGGTGGTAATGACCCCCGTCCGACCGATCCCGGCCAACCGGGAGAGAGGAAAGCGGGTCTTGAGAAGGGGCTCGCCGACCTGAGAGGTCGTGCCGTCAGCACGGGTGAAGGCGCTCGCCACGGGGACATTCGGCAGAAAGCGGTTGGTCGCGGAGACCGAGTCGCGGTTGGAGGCATAATTGATCGTGCTGCCAGCGGGCGTTGAGGGACTCCAGCTCGGGGAGTTCAGCGTGCGGGTGAAGGTGGTCAGGTAGGGCAGTGCGTTGGTGGTGATCCCGTAGGAACCGCTACGCGCCAGCGCGATGAGGTCCTGACGGCTGAGGAGGTTGCGGTCGCCGGGGCGAGGTGTGAGGAAGCCGTTGGTCGCGGCGGCGCTCACGTTGGTCACGTAGCTGATGGCGGTGGTGGCGCTGTTGGTGTTCCTCCACTGGACAAAGGTGTACATGTTGGCGGCGTTCGAAATCCCGGGGATCACGGAGAGGTCGGCGCCGGCAAGGGCCCCCTTGAGGATGGAGAGGTTGGTTCCAGAGACACCGGAGGGGTAGCCCGAGACATTCACATCGAGCAGGCCACCCTGGTCGTAGATATTGTAGGCAAAGCGGCCGATCACATTGGAGGCAGTAGTGGTGGTGACGGCATTGGTGACGCTCCCGTCCTTGTTGAGGTAGATCCAGCTGGGGAGCTGGTTAGTATTTGTGAATCCCCCTCCCCCCAGCAGCATGGGGGCATTCCAGCGGTTCGCACCGACAAGGCGGCCGTTTCTGGAGGGGGTGGTGGTGTTGTCCGAGGAGGCGTTGATGTCGGCAGAGCTGTCCGGAACACTCTGGCGGACCAGGTTGACGTAGTTAGTGTCTGTGGTGCTGACGCCCGCCGAGAGAAGGCGCAGCGGGAGGGCGGAGGCGAGGTTGGTGGCGTAATAGATGACGATGCCGTTGTTCGTGGTGGCGGCGGAGTTGGTGGCGATCTCAAGGAGCAGACGGCCGACGGCGTAGTCGGCACCGCTCTCGGCCACCTGCACGGCCAGGGTCTGGTTCATGCGGGAGGCCTCAACCGTGCGGTTGCCGGTCGCCCGGGTGAAGAAGGCCACCGCCGCCACGGTGACCAGCACGATGAGGCAGAGGGTGATGACGAGCGCCATGCCGGAGCTGGAACTGCGGATCGGCAATTTCATGGGAGGGGGATGGTTTTGTTGAGGACTCGGAGGGCCGACTTGATCCGACCGGGGATCGCGGCACCGTCGATGGCCGATCGCCATCCAGTCACATTGGTGCCGGAGAGAGCAGTCCCGACGGAGGTCACCCAGGAGGAGTTGTTGGTAAAGAGGCGTCCGTTCTGGTCATCGATCGAGACGATCCAGATATCCATGGCCCGGGCGCGGTTGGTGAGACCTGCGGCAAAGGAGGGGGAGCGGGTGATCAGGGTGTTCCAGCCTGAGGGAGAGGTGACGCCGTTGTAGTTGTTGGTAGCCCAGTTGCCGGAGGGGGTGGCAGTCAGAGGATAGGCGTTGCTCCCGTCGGCAAGGATGCGGGCCTGAAAGGCAAGGATACCCCGGGCGAGGGGTTCGAAGGGGGTGACCGTGGCATTCATGGCGGCGTCTGCAAGCGGATTGGTCCCGGAGAAGGTGGAGGAGCCGTAGGAGCGGATGATCTGGTTGGAGGAATTCGTCGAGTATAGGACAGCAAGGTAACGGTGGCCGGTCGCCCCGTTCGTGCCGCGGCGCGCCGCAAGCAGGGCGAAGCTGTTGGAGGACCCGGCGGTCAGGATCGAGGAGTTCTCGGAGATGACGGCGTTGCGGAGGTCGGAGGCGATCACGTCCAGCGCCCGTCGGGCGGAGCCGACGGCCTCCATCTGCTGGTTCTGAACCCGTGTGGAGTCGAGGATCCCGTTGAGGATCTGCAAGAGCAGGACCAGGATGAGGGCCATGATCGCGGTGGCGGTGAGTAGCTCGACCAGGGTGAAGGCGGCCACTTGGCGATTGGAGATGTTCAAATGCCGAAGGTGCATGGTTCCTTTGGGTCGACAGGTGGCAGAGGCAATGTGCACAAAACGTCGAGGCAGCGGTGGAACAATGCCCTTGTCCGATCCTTCGGCTCTTACTCGGTCATTCCGGTCATGGCAGTCATGGCGTGAGGTTCTGCGCATCAGGCGTCCCCC
Source organism: Chthoniobacterales bacterium (assembly GCA_026461395.1). Lineage (GTDB taxonomy): Bacteria > Verrucomicrobiota > Verrucomicrobiia > Chthoniobacterales > UBA6821 > UBA6821. Next base: position 5,090 of record JAPJNA010000068.1, read on the forward strand.
AATCCAGAATCCGAGATCCATAATCCAACATGTCTTCATGGCTTGGGAAGGAACTGGATGCCGGAGGTGACGAAGCCGTCGTGGTTGGTCCAGGTCCGAGTGGTCGCATTCCATGTCGTATTCGCCTGGGCGGGCCATGCGACGGAGATGAGGGCCCTGCCGTTAGTCATTATGTTGGCCGGCGGCGAAATCACCACGACGGCCTTCAGGCGCGCGCTGAGGATGTTGGGAGCCGTCGCCCCCTCGAGTGTCAGGTTGGTCAAGGTGATGGTGTTGGATGCGCCGCCAATGGTGTAAGCGATCCCCTGCCCCGCGATGCTGTAGCTGTAATTGGTAGCGGAGCCGTTCGTGGAGGCATTCCGCACGGCATCGGCGATGGCCCCGAGGAGATTGGCCGCTGCGGCCTGCTCGTTGGCGTTCTTGACCGTCTTGAGACCGACGGGCAGGAGTCCGAAGATGGCAATGAGGGCGAAGGAGACCACCCCGAGCGCGATGACGACCTCGGTGAGTGAGAAGGCGGAGCGACTTGCGGCTCGCAATTCGCGACTTGTGACCTGCGACCTGTGACCTGCGACCTGTGTGACGGTCACACCGTCCGCGTTGCCCGGGAGGGGACCATCGTCGGACAGGAGTATTCGGGAATCGCCGATCATCATGCGCATCATTTCCTATACATGGTGGGGATTCCGACACTGCCGTCGATCACGACGGCGATATCGTTGCCGGTGGCCTCCGTTGTCCCGCGAGACTGTCGTAGGCCGATGGCGATCCGGGGGACAAAACCGTTCGTGGCGGAGGGTGCCGAGTTGGTCATGACTTCGCCAAGCGGCGTGAAGGTGACGGTGCGGCCGGCGAAGGTGCTCGATCCGATGGTGAAGGTCAATCCTCCGGAGGCGGGAAAGGAGGAGAAAGTCCCCAAGCTGGTACCGACCTCACCCGCCCCCCAGATCGAGGGATCAACGAGCGCCGTGCGCTGGATCAGGGTCGCCTTGCCGATCGGTTGGAGGTTGTTCGTGTTCGTGTTCGTTCCCGAACCATCCTTGGAATAGACCAAGCCGATACGGAGGTCGTTGTCGGAATTGGTCTGTAGACCGAGCCAGACATAGGTCTGCCGGGCGACGGCCTCGCTCCGGGCGAGATCAACGGCGGCCACGACCTGGTAGGCCGCCTCGGTGACTCCCCTCGCCTGCCCGATGGAGTTGAAGACCGGGGTGATCGCCGCGGCCAGGAGCACGATGATCGCGATAACAAGGAGCAACTCGAGCAAGGTGAAGGCATGGGAACCGCTAGCCGAACAACTTCCGGAACTGGATCCGGGATGGGGCCGGGGAAGCTTCATGAAGCAACAATGATGCAGAAAAACCCTCTCTCCAAGGGGATTTTTACGTTTAGGCAGAAGCCGTCAGGGCCTGGCGAAATAGGAGATCACCAGTCCGATGCATGGGACCAGGGGGAAGAGGATGCGCATGTTGAAGATCGGGCGTCCCCTCGCCCCCTCAAAGCAACCGGGCAAGCGCAAGTTTCTCGTCGACTTCAGATTCGCTTTTCTGTCTGCGTGGATCTCAGGTGAATGGTTTTCTTTTGAAGATTGTGGTGGGTTTCCGTGAACCGCACAGTCCCGCTCCTGGAGCGCATGAGCACCGAATGGGTAATGGCAATGGAGCCGGTCACATCAACGCCAGCGAGGAGAGGGCCGCTGCTGATTCCGGTGGCGGCGAAGATAATATTTTCCCCACAAGCCAGATCACGCGACATGAACTGGGTGTCGAGCTTGTCGCCCCAGCCATTGTCAATTAGGGATTGACGCTCCGCTTCGTCGCGCGGCCAGATCTTGGCGCGCATACCACCACCGAGACACCGCAGTCCCGCTGCGGCAAGAACGGCTTCGGGAGCCCCGCCTATTCCCGCATAGAGGTCGATGCTTGAGGTGTGCATGGCCGGGGCCAGTGCCGCCGCAATGTCACCATCAACAATCATCCGCAGGGCAGCTCCCTTCCGTCGCACAGCTTCGATGAGATCCTGGTTGCGCGGACGATCGAGCACGGAAACAACAACATCGCGGACTTCCTTGCCCAGGATGCGAGCGGTGACGTCGATGACCTCTTCGATGGGGGCTTCAATATCAATGGGCAGTTTCGGATCCTTGATCCAGGCCTGGCGCACGGCGAGCGGGTAAGCCAACTTATTGAGATAGAAGGCCGGTATGTCCAGAAGGCTCGGATTGCCGTTCTCATTCACCAGAGACGCGGCGATACAGCTGAGGGAATTCGGCATCCCCTTGGCGGCATTCGTGGTTCCGTCCACCGGATCAAGGGCAATGTCAAAGCGCGGGCTTCCCTCCTTCCATGTGCCGACCTTCTCTCCAAAAAAGAGGCCCGGGGCCTCATCCTTGATGCCCTCACCGATAACCACCTGGCCGCGCATATCCATGAGATCAAACATACCGCGGATCGCATCACAGGCGGCCGCATCAGCAGACTCCTTGTCGCCCTTCCCTAGCCACTGCAGCGTGTTGAGCGCGGCGATCTCTGTAGCGCGGAGGAAATCCAGTTCAATATTTCGTTCGATGTCGGGTGTCTTGGGAGGCATAAAAATATATACTCAATAATAGGTCGCTTTACCGGCCAAGCAGATTTTCGCCATTCACGGCCGTGACCTTTCCGGTGTTTGGAGTGAACCCACCGGATCGTGTGATGATCAACTCACCATAAGGATTCATGTCATCCTGGGAAATAAACTCAGCGAGGCATTTTATCATCTGAACAACCCTTTAAATCTGATCCACAAAACCATCGCAACCCAGCAAAAAGTTTCCGCTGACATTGTTAATGTAGTCGGCAAGTCTTTTTCTACTGATCCTTGTAGAAAATCCTTATTGGTCATCTGTCGAGCTATCTGCCCGCAAGCACGGACTTCTCATAGGTCTTCACTTTGTTCATCCATGTTGGCTCGGATCGCTCGATCCAGGTCCAGGGTATCGCTCCGTGCGATAAAGCCCAGTCGTGGAACTTCCGTAGTGACCATCCCCCTTTCTTAACCCGGGTATCCTTGACCCTCTCGAGTTCAAGCCTTCCAAGCAGGTAGGACATCGGCACCGTTGGAGCGGCCGTATACCAGTTCACATCGGCTCTAGCACGTGAAGGAGTGAAACCGACACCCTTGACCAGCATCTGTGCGGCAGCCTCATGGGTCAGCTTCCCTGAGTGTAGGCCACAGTCAATGACGATACGATAGGCACGCCAGAGGGCGTCGTGAAGCTGCTGGAGCCTAGCGAGATGAGCCTGAGATCCCCTCACCCATCCTTTATCAACCGCGAGCTTCTCGCACCACATAGTCCATCCCTCGTAGAAGATGGCATGGCCGCAGAGTCGTCGGATAGGACTTGGATGGCGGTTTTGGATCGCAAACTGGAGATGATGACCCGGATAACCCTCGTGGGCGCTGGTGAGTTCCAGGCCAAAGTGCTGGCGCTCCTCGCGAAGCTTTTCCTCGGGATTGCGCTTGGTCGCCCCGAGATCATTCACCCAGAAGATGCCTTGCTGTTTCTTCTCGAAGGCTCCGGGTGAGCTGTAGGCGGCTGTGGGGAAATGCTCCCGCATGAAATCGGGCACCGGCGTCACTTTCAGAGACTCGCCGGGAGGGACCTGATAGAGGCCGCTCTTCACGACGCGCTGGCGCCACTCCTCGGAGGAACGGGTGTAGAGTTCCAGGAGCGGAGCCTCAGGCGTCCAGGAATCCCGCGTGGCTTCCAGAATCTGCTTGGCGGTTTTCTTTCCCTTACCCCCAAGCCGCTGGGCTGACTTTTTAGCTTCCACCTCGAGTTCTGCGGAAAGTTGCTGAATCAGGCGATGCCCTTCAGCCTCGATCTCGCCGAGGCTCCAGTCCAACCCTGTCTTCTCACGCACGAGATACTCGAATCGCTCGCGCCCGATGGCAAAGTCACCCGCCTTCCCCTGCTTCTTGGCACTAATCGTCTTTGCATAATTGCTGAAGGCTTTGGCGGCCGCAGTCGCAATTTTCCTAGTCCTTGCAGGATCTGGAGAGTGTTCCGCCAGAGTCTGCCCGATAGTCATCACAAACTCCGCCGCTCCCTTGCACGACTGCATGGCCAGCTTGGTCCAAAGCGGAACAGGATTCCTGACGGCAGCAGCCCCGTGCTTGAGAAATCCCGGGATAGCAGCTAGCCGCGCCTCGATCGCGGGTCTTGCCTTCTTCAGGTTATCAGAATGACGGATGATTAGTTCGAAGACAGCCCCTACAGCGCTGTCACAGCACTCCTGGGGATTCGTCCTGTAGCGCTCCAGATCACGGCTCTGAAGTAGCTCGGTCCTCAACAGCGATAGGAAGCAGCGACGGTCGAGCCAGTCGTCCTTGGCAAGCTCTCCGGCAGGGAGCGCCTCCGTTTCTAGGAGGAGCCTTTCCAGAAAGGCGATCCGGGCTGTCCTGGTCTTGAGGTCACTCCCGCCAAGCTGCGACTCATACTTGGAGAATCCCAAGCCACTCCCCCATTGGGGAAAGTCAGAACAGGTCCTCGCAATATAGCGTTCAGCCAGAGAGCGGAGATGAGCGTCATATCCGTTAGTAGAGGGATTTTTAAGAGCCATGATTCAAGGATTACCAATTCCCAAGATTTTCATAAACTCCCTTATCACGAATCAACCATGAGAGCGATTGCCGTTTATCCCTGGCTAGACTAGAAAAGAGAAAAGAGACTGATGGCAGATAACCTGACAGAACAACTTCACGTGATCGGAGCGGCGGCACGCGCGGCAGCCCGCATCCTGTCCGTCACCTCGGCAGAGGCCAAGAATACCGCCCTGCTTGCGATGGCCAACAATCTTCTGGAATCAAGCGCAGCCATTCTCGAGGCCAATACCCTGGACTTAGAAGCCGGGAAAAAGAATGGCCTTTCCGAGGCGATGCTCGACCGACTGCGCCTTGATGAAAAGAGCCTAGGAGCCATGGCCACCGGAATCAGGACCGCCGCGTCGCTACCCGATCCCGTTGGTAGGGTACTAAAGGAATGGACCAAGGAAAACGGCCTAGCCTTCCAGAAAATCAGCGTCCCCATCGGCGTCATCGGCATCATCTACGAGTCCCGTCCCAATGTGACCAGCGATGCCGCCGTGCTCTGCCTGAAGGCGGGCAATGCCGTCATCCTGCGTGGAGGCAGTGAAGCCATTCACTCGAACAAGGCCATCGCCACCGCTCTGCAAGCCGGGGCGGCTCAGGCAGGACTCCCATCAACAGCCATCCAGCTTGTGCAAGTCATAGACCGCGAGGCCGTCCGCATCCTCTGCGAGATGGACCAGTACCTCGACTGCATGATCCCTCGGGGAGGAAAAGGATTGATCGAGACAGTCTCCCGTCATGCCCGTATGCCCGTGATCAAGCATTACGACGGCATCTGTGCAGTCTATGTCGATCAAGCGGCCGATCTCTCGATGGCTCGCGATATCATCCTGAATGCCAAGTGCCAACGCCCCGGCGTCTGCAATGCCGCCGAGACTCTACTACTGCACCGCGACATCGCCGCGGCTTTCCTTAACGAGGGAGCCAAAGCCCTGCTCGATCAGGGAGTCGAACTCCGCTGCGATAAGGAGACCCTTGACTTGATTCCCGAGTCCTTGAAATCCGCTCATCCAGACCTGCTGAAGGAGGCTACCGAGGTCGACTTCCGCACGGAGTTCCTTTCACTCACCCTAGCGGTGAAGATTGTCGGCTCCGTGGATGAAGCGATAACCCATATCGAGTCTCACGGCTCCCATCATAGTGACGTGATTGTCACAGCCGATCAGGCGACAGCCGAGAAGTTCCTGCAGAATGTCGACAGCGCCACGGTCTACTGGAATGCCTCCACCCGCTTCACCGACGGTGGGGAGTTCGGCTTCGGTTGCGAGATCGGAATCAGCACGGACAAGCTGCATGCACGTGGCCCGATGGCCCTCGAAGAACTCACCAGCTACAAGTATCTCATCCGTGGCACCGGGCAAGTGCGCTGAACTTCACACCATGATCACCGTCTCCGTCCGCTATGAGGGAAAGGTCCAGGGAGTCGGCTTCCGTGCATCCGTGCTCTCACTGGCAAAAGGATTTGAAGTGACCGGCTGGGTTAAGAATCTACCCGACAGCCGCGTTGAACTATTGGCGACCGGGGAGAAAGACGAGGTCGAGGAGTTCCTCCAGAGTATTCGCGAAAGTCATTTGGCGGGTCATATCGAGAGTGAGTCAGTCCTCCCTACGAACCCGGATCCACGGATCAAAGGCTTTCGCATCCTTGATTAAGAAACATTATGGAAACGACTCCCTCCCATATTCCAGCAGTCAGGATCCGCGATCTCGAAAAGATCTTTCCCGTTCCCCTGCGTCGCCGTCAGGTCGTAGCACTGCGAGGTCTCTCCTTGGAGATTGCCCCGGGTAGTGTCTATGGACTACTCGGCCCGAACGGATCAGGCAAGAGCACCACGCTGAAGATCCTGCTCGGTCTGGTCACCGCCACCTCGGGCACCTCGGAAATCTTCGGAGTGTCGAGTTCGCGCGTCGCCAGTCGCGTCGATGTCGGTTTCCTGCCAGAGAATCCCTACTTTTATAAATTTCTCACCGGTGCGGAAACGATCGCCTTCTACGGGAAGCTCTGCGGTCTTACTGGAAGCAAACTCAAGGCTCGCACCGCCGAGCTCCTCGACCTCGTCGGTCTCACCGAGGCGGGGGATCGCCGCGTCGGGAGCTATTCCAAGGGAATGCTTCAGCGGATCGGCCTCGCCCAGGCCATGGTCCATGACCCTCGCCTTCTGATTCTGGACGAACCGACCGCCGGTGTGGATCCCGCCGGATCGCGACAAATTCGCGACCTGATCCTTCAGCTCAAAGCACGCGGCAAGACGATCCTACTGACCTCCCATCTGCTGGAGCAGGTACAGGAAGTCTGCGACCGCGTCGGCATCTTAGCAAAGGGACACATGGTTCGGGAGGGATCGCTCGACATCCTGACCGGCGTCAGTGGGCAGACGGAATTCATTATCGAGAACGCCTCACCTGATCTTCAGAAGGAGATCGCAAGCCTCGCGGCGTCCCGGGGAGCGCGTCTTGTGACTGCCCGCCAACCTCAGCTGGATTTGGAAACCGTGTTTCTACAAGCAACGGAGGCGGCGAAGCCGCCAGTTAATTAGACTGAAGGCTGTTAGACTATTAGACTGATAGGATCCAACCGTGAGAGATCACTCCAAACTCAGAGCGTTCGAATTGGCTGATGAAGTGACTCTCCTAGTCTATCGAGTGACGCAGAACTTCCCAAAAGAAGAGATTTACGGCCTGACCTCCCAGATAAGACGGGCAGCCGTTTCAGTGCCTTCGAACATCGTGGAAGGATGTGCTCGAGAAAGTGAAACAGAGTATCTGCGATTCCTCGAAATTGCTTTTGGCTCATTAAGGGAACTGAACTATCAATTAGGCCTATCCATGCGCTTGGGCTACTCCGAAGCACTTGAATATTCTGCCTGTGAAGCAAAGGTCATTGAGACGGAGAAAGTGTTGAGTGCACTGATCAGCTCACTCCGTAAAAGCTAACAGTCGAATAGTCTTCAGCCTAATACCCTTTTCAGCCTTCAGCCTAATAGCCTTTTCGGCCTTCAGTCTAATAGCCTCTCTCCACCCCATGAACCTCTTCATAACCGGCACCGATACAGACGCAGGAAAGACCTTCGTCACCGCCCTTCTCACACGAAGCCTCCGCAAGGCCGGATTCGATACCGTGGCCATGAAGCCGATCTCCTGCGGGGAGCCCGAGGATAGCAGGAGGCTCCGAGAAGCCGCCGACAACACACTCTCCATGGAGGAAGTCACTCCCGTTGCCTACTCGGCCCCTCTCGCCCCGATCGAGGCTGCACGACTGGAAGGTCGGACCTTTGATTCCTCGGAAGTCCTACCTGCTTTCGAGCGCCTGCACCGAACCCACCGCTCACTCCTTGTGGAGGGTGTAGGGGGCTGGCTTGTCCCCCTTGCTCAGGATTACTCGACGGCAGATCTCGCCAAAGCCATGGGATTCCCCGTTCTTCTAGTGGTTCGCAACCGCCTCGGCGCCCTGAACCAAAGCCTGCTAACACTTGAGTCGATCGCGGCACATGGACTCACCTGCGAGGGGATCGTGCTGAACAATCACCCGGACGATGTTGGAGATCTCGCAGCGGATGGTAATCGCCGACTCCTGCCCGAGCTGACAAAAGTACCAATCCTTTTTGAAATCAATCCGGGCCAGAGTGAACTGGAACTAGCGGTCGCCTGAGGGATAAAGCTGAAATATGAAATGCAGATGTTTTGAATACGCTTTCTGATAAAACTAACGCTTCCGAGTTCGGACTTTTAAAGCTTTCATCCCTTCTTCCCGACTCATCATTCATAATTCAAACTTCATACTTTCCCCACCATGCGCTCCTCAGGTCCCCAAATCGTTCTTGTCCGCCACGGTGAAACAGAGTGGAGCAAGAACGGCAGACATACATCCTATAGTGAAATTCCCCTGACCTTGGAGGGAGAGCGCCAAGCAGCTGCGCTCAAGCAGAAGCTTTCCGAATGGGACTTCAAGCTAGTCCTCTGCAGCCCGTACAAGCGGGCACGGCGAACCTGCGAGCTAGCTGGTCTGCTAGAGCGTGCGGAGATCACTGATGACCTGACCGAGTGGCACTACGGTGACTACGAAGGGATCACCACTAAGGAGATTCGCGTGAAGGATCCTGACTGGACCGTCTTCACCCATCAGACCCCGAACGGTGACTCCGCTGAGCAGGTCGCCGAGCGCTGCGACCGGGTTATTGCCCGCGCCAAGGCAGTCGGGGATGATGTTGTTCTCTTCGCCCATGGTCATGTCCTCCGTGTCCTCATCGCACGCTGGCTGGAGCTCCCTCCCATCGAGGGACGTCATTTTGTGCTTCAGACCGGTATGATTAACATTCTCGGTTACGAACACGAATCGACCGTCTTGGTTTCGCTCAACGCCGAGTCCTTCCGCAACGATCCCCGCCGCGATTTTCATCCGCATTCAACACGGCATTAAGATACTGCGACGCTGATCTTCACGGAGTCGTTGCATCGGAATGCAGCCTCCCGTTATGCTCCCATTGTGTTTCAAGTCATCTTCAACCCCGTGAGCGCCTCCGAAATGAGCGCCCTGCCCAAGGACCTTCAGCTCGACCTGCTAACTGAGTTTCAGATTCTACCCGAGGACCTCAACTCTCTGGATGGTGCCAATTTCAGTACAATCCAGCGAGACGGACGCACACTCCACCGCTTCCGCTGCAGGGACCACCGGATCTACTTCGAGCGCCATACTGAGGGAATCCTGATTCACAGGGTCCTGCACAAGAACACCATCCGCGATTTTCTGTTCCGCTCGAAGCTCCCCATGAATGACGCGGAGGATAACGGAGATCAGGCAGAAACGACCGACCAGTTCTGGAAGATGATTCAAGAGACATCGAGCGAAAGCGTGGAAAAGGCCTGATGAATTCCTTCAACGGTGAAGCAGAACGACTGGAATCCTTCCCAGTCGCCAAGAAGCGTATCTTCCTCGGCCATGCAGGAGTGACGGCCCTGCCTGCCTGCGCGGCGCATGCGATGAAGAGCTACATCGACTCCAGCAGCGAGGATCAGCAGGAGTTCGGAGGCGTGCTCAAGGAAGTGGCCCGTACACGGGCGGATACCGCAAACCTTCTGGGAGTCTCGGCGGAGGAGATAGCCCTACTCGGCCCGACATCCCTGGGACTCAGCCTCTTTGCTAACGGAATTGACTGGAAGAGCGGAGACGAAGTCGTTATCTACGGCGACGACTATCCGGCCAATGTCTATCCTTGGCTGAACCTCCAGAGCCATGGTGTCGTGATCAAGTGGCTTGAGACCGAATCCCTGGGCAAGATCACTCCCGAGAGCGTCGAGGCAGTCCTCACACCGGCCACGCGACTCGTGGCGCTCGCCTCCTGCCACTTCCAGACCGGCTGGAGGATCGATATTTCTGCCATCAGCGCTCTACTGCGCAAGCGGGGCATCCTCTTTTCGCTCGATGCTATCCAGACGCTCGGCGCCTTCCCCACCCCGGCGCGTGAGGTCGATTTCCTCTCGGCCGATGCCCACAAATGGTTACTCGGACCTCTGGCTGCCGGCATCGTCTATGTTGCGAAGGAACATTTCGAGACCTGCCGCCCCACTCTTCTCGGCTCCTGGAATATCAAGTCGCCCGACTTCCTGGCCCAGCGGACGATCGAGTTCGAGGAGGGAGGTCGTCGCTACGAACCCGGCGTCCTGAATGTGGCTGGCATCTATGGGATGAGGGCCTCGATCAATCTCATCAGCGAGCAGGGGATCCCCTCCATCTCCGCGCTTATCCTAGATCGGCGTGATCGTCTGGAATCCGGTCTTGCAGGACTTGGCTTCGAGTTTCTCTCACCACGAAGCCACGAGCCACTACGTTCCGGCATCCTGACCACGCGGTATCCTGCCAAGGATTCTGCCGAACTGATCGCGGCCTTGGAGCAAGTCAATATCTCGGCCTCCTATCGGAAGACCCGAGACCATGGCTTCTGGCTTCGCTTCAGCCCTCACTTCTACAACACCATCGAAGAGATCGACCGCGTCCTCGACGTCCTCTCGGGAGCCATCAAGTGACAAATCTGGAAAGGCATACCTTGGAATTTCAGGGAAGAATCATTTTATGGCTCTCTGAATTTCATCATTCATAATTCATCCTTCATCCTTTTTTCCTCATGCTTCCCGTCGAGCACAACGACCCCGTAAACGCCGCCATCCTCGCGATATCCGAAGACAAGATCGCCGGATTCCATGAGGATCCTTTTGCCATCGTGTCGGAGCAATCAGGCCAACCCTTGGAGACAGTCCTGACACGGATCCGGGCCATGCTCGAGGCAGGTACCATCCGACGGGTTCGTCAGACTCTAATTGCGAACAACCTCGCCGAGGGCGCCCTCATTGCCTGGCGCGTCCCCGAGGAGAAGCTTGAAGCGGCTTTTGAATTCCTCTTCAAGGAAGATCCCTTCTCCGGCCATGTCGTAGTGCGCTCCACCGATGCCCGCATCGAGGGAGGTGCCTTCCGTCTCTGGACAACCCTTAAGGTCCCAGCGGGATTCTCCCTGACGGAGCATTGTGAACTGCTAGCGAAAAAAATCGGCGCTGACGCCTATCGTATCATGCAGGCAAAGGGAATATTTACTCTGGGAGTCGGACATGTTCGCCGCAAGAACTCCCCTCCGGGTGAACGCTCCGAAGAACCCGCCACAATGATGAGCCCGGCCGTCGTCCATCTCACGGATCTGGAATGGCGTGTCCTCCTGGAGCTCAAGCGCGAATTCACACCCGACGAGATCATTTCCTTCCCCTGGATCAAGAGAGCAGAGGCAGCAGGTGTCACTCAGGAGGAGTTCTACGATGTCGCCCGCTCCTTCCTGAAACGCAAACTGCTGGGCCGCTTCTCGACCTTCCTGGAGCATGTGAAGCCCTCTGCCACCGGTGTGCGCGTCACCCGATTCAATGCCCTCTTCCACTGGGCCGTACCCCCCGGTCGCGAAGCGGAGTCCGGCGCCGAGATCGGCCGTCACGATATCATGACTCACTGCTACTGGCGCGAGGGTGGCCCGGAGTTCAATAACGTGAACATCATGGGTGTGGCGCACGGGACCGACAAGGAACGCGTCCTGGAGCACAAGGCCGCTATGGACCGCCACCTTCAGGAAGCCGGCATCCCTCTCCTCTATACTAATGTCTTCTGGGGAGGGCGCAGCGAGATCAAGCCCTCCGAGATTTCACCTCTTATTTACCGGGAGTGGCGCGCGAGTATCGGATAATTCCCCAAATTTCCTTTTGCCTTCCGAGTCTCGTTCCTGCATTCTCTTCAACTCTTATGAAAGCCGGTCTTCATCCCAACTACAACCCGACGACGATCATCTGCGCCTGCGGCACCGCTTACCAGACCCGCTCGACTCGTGATAATATCAAGATCGGTATCTGCTCCGCCTGTCACCCTTACTTCACCGGTGAGCAGAAGTTCATCGACACGGCAGGACGTATCGAGAAGTTCACACGCCGCTACGGCAATGTCCGCGCCACCCGCGCGACCAAGCCGAAGCTCGCCTCCAAGGCCTAGCTTCCTACTTCCCGACCACCAGTCGGGAGGACGATTGGCACCGGAGTAGGCCGGTGCCGGACGGCTCCCGATATCCTTGATCGGGAAACAACGCCATGAATCTGGATTTTAAACCGCTGATCGCCAAGAGGCGTCAGCGCTTCGAGGAGCTTGAGAAGGAGATCACCGATCCATCCCTCTTCGACGATGCCAAGAAAGCCCGCGAGGTGCTCAAGGAGCACGCCCGAGTCAAGGAACTCATCTCCACCTGGGACGAGATGGAGAGCTGCCGCGCCCAGCTTGTCGAGAATCAGGAGCTGGCCTCCGGGTCCGACGTCGAGATGGCGGAGCTGGCCAAGGCCGAGATCGAGGAGATCAATGCCAGGATTCCCAAGCTCGAGCAGATCGTCCTCGTGTCGCTCCTGCCACCCCAACCCGACGACGACCGCGACGCCATCGTCGAAATCCGTGCCGGAGCCGGTGGTTCCGAGGCCGCTATCTTCGCCGGGGATCTCTACCGGATGTACACGCGCTATGCAGAGGCCGCAGGACTCCGCTACGAACTGATCGAGGCAAGTCCAAACGATGCCGGCGGCTTCAAGGAAGTGATCTTCCAGATCTTCGGCAACGATGTCTTCCGCAGGCTCCGTTACGAGAGCGGGGTGCACCGCGTCCAGCGTGTTCCTGCGACTGAGGCCCAAGGTCGCATTCACACCTCCACGGCTACAGTCGCTGTCCTTCCCGAGGCCGAAGAGGTTGATTTTGAGCTTCGCCCTCAGGATCTCCGTATCGAGGTCTGCCGCTCGGGCGGTCCCGGAGGTCAGGGGGTCAATACAACCGACTCGGCCGTCCAGGTCATGCACATCCCCACGGGCAAGATCGTCCGCTGCCAGGATGGCCGGAGCCAGCAGAAGAACAAGGAGAAGGCTCTCACCATCCTCCGTTCTAGACTGCTTGAGGAGAAGCGCGAGGAGGAGGCTCAGAAATACGCCGCCCACCGCAAGAGCCAGATCGGCTCCGGGGGACGCGAGGAGAAGATCCGTACCTACAACTTCCCACAAAACCGACTCACCGAGCACCGCATCGGAGTGACCCTCTACAATCTCGACCGCTTTATGGAGGGAGAGATCGCCGACCTGATCGCCGCTATCGGGGCGGCCGACACCCAGCAGCGTCTGGAAGCATCGGCAGCATCGGACTCCCAGTAGCATGGCGACGGCCATGATGTCCCTGCTGGAAGTGCTCAAGGGAGCCTCCGAGTTCCTAGGCAAGCAGGGTGTGGAATCTCCCCGACTGAACGCCGAGCATCTGCTAGCCCATGTCCTAGGCCTCAAGCGCATGGATCTCTACCTGCAGTTCGACAGGCCTCTGGGCGAGACCGAGCGAGCTCCGCTGAGGGATCTTATCCGCAGGCGCGGCACCGGCATCCCTCTCCAGCATCTGCTTGGAAGCGTTGAGTTCTGCGGACGCACCTTCAAGAGCGATGCCAGGGCCCTGATCCCACGCCCCGAGACCGAGCAGTTGGTCGAGCGCGCCCTGAGATACACCAGTCTGAACTCTATACTGGATGTCGCTACGGGCAGCGGCGTGATTCCCCTGACACTAGCCCTGGAGCGTCCCGACGCCATGATCAACGCTACTGACATTTCCTCCGATGCCCTGACGCTGGCTCGGGAGAATGCAGTTCTGCTCGGAGTCGATCGCATCGTCTTTCACGAAGCGGATCTTATTCCTGAGTCATTAAGGCAACACTCCTTTGATCTGATCACTGCCAACCTCCCCTACATTCCCTCCGCAGAGATCTCCACACTCAGCCGAGAGGTGCAGCACGATCCTCAACTGGCGCTCGATGGCGGCGCTGATGGACTCGATCTGGTTCGCCGACTGGCACCCCTGGCCTACGAGTGCCTAACTCCCGGAGGTCACCTCCTGCTGGAGATCGGAATCGACCAGTCGGATGAGGTCATGACGTGCCTTGCAGGGCATAATTATCGCGACATTACAGCCCTCCCCGACTACCAAGGAATCTTGCGTTTTATCGAAGCGATGAAGGGCAATTGATCAGAAAAAAAGAAACGCATTATGGATAAGATTCTCGTTCACGGAGGCAGAAGACTGGAGGGTGAAGTTCGCATCGGAGGCTCCAAGAACTCCGCCCTGCCGATCCTGGCCGCCACCCTACTGACCAAGGAAAAGTGTGTCATCGATAGGGTTCCCGATCTAAGTGACATCCACTACATGCTCACCATTCTCAGTAGCCTGGGTGCCGAGGTGGAGCGTGCCAGTGGCGTGGTCCAAATCTGCGCCGAGAAGATCATCACACAGGCACCCTACGAGATCGTCAGGAAGATGCGCGCCTCCGTCTGTGTCCTCGGCCCCCTACTCGGCCGTGAGAAGTCGGCCAAGGTCTCCCTACCCGGCGGTTGCGTCATCGGTGATCGTCCGATCGACCTTCATCTGAAATGGTTCGAGGCGCTCGGGGCCAAGGTAACAGTCAAAGGCGGCGACATTATGCTCCATGCCGAGAAGCTCAAGGGTGCCCGCATCAATCTACGAGGCCGCCACGGCCCTACTGTTCTCGGCACCGGAAACATCATGATGGCAGCAGTCCTGGCAGAAGGAACCACCGTCATCGAGGGAGCCGCTGAGGAGCCCGAGGTCGTCGACCTGGCCCACTTCCTATCTGCCATGGGAGCCAGAATTTCAGGAGCCGGCTCCCATCACATCGAGATCGAGGGAGTCGCCGAACTCCATGGGGCTAATCACACTGTCATCCCCGATCGTATCGAGGCGGGTACGTTTCTTGTAGCCGGAGCCATCGCCGGATCAAGGGTCACGATCACCCGGAGCGAACCGAACCACCTCGGCGCCGTGATTCATGCCCTCAAGGAGGCGGGGTTCGACCTTACTCATACGAGCGATACGGTCACCATCTCGCCGAACGGCTCACGCAAGCCGCTCCACCTCGAGACCATCCCCTACCCCGGCTTCCCTACCGATATGCAGGCCCAGTTCTGTGCCATGCTTGCAACCATGAAGGGCACCAGCGTTGTCAGCGAGACAGTCTTTCCCCAGCGCTTCATGCATATCGCGGAGCTCAAGCGCATGGGAGCGAACATCGATCTCGCCGATCACCGCGCAACCATTCACGGAGTCGAGCGTCTTAGTGGCGCACCTGTCATGGCTAGCGATCTCCGCGCCTCGGCAGCCCTTGTCTTAGCCGCCCTACCAGCGGACGGAGTGACGGAAATTAACCGCGTCTACCACATCGACCGCGGCTATGAGGCCATCGATGAGAAGTTGAATGGCCTGGGAGCTCATATCGAACGGGTTAAAGCCTGAGCTGGAAAGTTGGGGTTTCTGGTTCGCTCCACGCTGACATTGCTCACATTTCAGCAGAGCATTACTCGCGGGGGTAAGAGGGTAAATAGCAACACTGCATTGCGTCTAAATCCCAAGCCCCTTCTTCTCAAGAGGTGATCTTTCTGTGTATCGTTACATCATATGCACAAACTCGTTTTAATCCGTCACGGCGAAAGCACCTGGAACCAAGAAAACCGCTTCACCGGGTGGACCGATGTTGATCTGAATGCCAAGGGTCTCGGTGAGGCTAAGGCGGCTGGTCAGCTTCTCAAGAGGGAGGGTTACACCTTCGACCGTTCGTTTGTCTCCGTATTGAAGCGCGCCCTGCGCACCAACTGGATGATCCTTGATGAGCTGGATGAGCTCTGGATTCCCGTTCAGCTTTCCTGGCGCCTGAATGAGCGTCACTACGGATCCTTGCAGGGACTCAATAAAGCAGAAACAGCTGCGAAGTTCGGTGAGGATCAGGTCCACATCTGGCGCCGTAGCTACGATGTGCCGCCTCCTGCCTTGGAAAAGAGCGACGAGCGCTTCCCTGGCCACGATCCCCGCTATAAAGATGTGCCAGAGGCGGGACTCCCCCTGACCGAGTGCCTCAAGGATACGGTGGACCGCGTTCTCCCCTACTGGCATAACGAAATCGCCCCTGCGGTGAAGCGCGGTGAGAAAGTTCTGGTGACCGCTCATGGGAATACACTGCGCGCCCTCGTGAAGTACTTCGATGATCTGAGCGAGGAGGAGGTGCTTGCCCTGAACATCCCGACTGGCATCCCGCTTGTCTACGAACTGGACGATAATTTGAAGCCGATCCGTCATTACTATCTCGGCGACCAAGAGGCGATCGCAGCAGCAGCGGCAGCTGTGGCTTCGCAGGGGAAGGCTCAGAAATAACAGCTGATGTCTCTTATCATCGGCAGGGGTCATCGGGTCGCTTGGATCGTGGATCTCACAGGAGATTCGCAGGTCTCCACGCTCAAAAATCGTGCTGAAGTCCCTGCCGCTGACACCTGGGATCTAACACCCATTTTCCCGGATGATGTGGCATGGGAAGCCGAGTTCTCGGATCTTGCCTCACGCTACGAGGAGATCAATGCCTTCAAGGGAACCTTAACCAAAAGCGCCAAGGATCTCGCCACGGCCCTTGAGTTTGAATCCTCCCTTGACCGCTCCAGCGAGCGCCTGAATCAATACGCCGGACTGCGTCTTTCTGAGGACAGTTCAAATGATGATGCCCTCGACCGCGACGGACGCCTTGCATCACTCTGTGCCAAGATCAGCGAAACCAGTTCCTGGATAGCCCCGGAGATCCAAGAGATTCCCGACGCGATGTTCGAGGAGTTTTTAGCCGATCCGCTACTTGCCGACTGGCAGATCACCCTACAGAACCTCCGCCGTCTGAAGCCCCATATTCTGAGTAATAAGGAGGAGCGCCTGATCTCCCTCTCAATGCCGTCTCTCGGAGGGCATCACGAGACTTTCTCCCAGCTCACGAATGTCGACATGACATTCGGCATGGTGCGCGACGAACGTGGTCAGGAGATCGAGCTGACCCAGAGCAGCTTTTCCTCCCTGCTCCAACGCCCCGACCGCACGGTCCGTAAAGAAGCCTTCCAGAAATTCTATACGGAGTTCACAGCTCACCGCTACTCACTGGCCAGCTCACTCTCCAGCTCGATCAAAGGTGATGTCTTCCTTGCCAAGGCCCGCCATTATTCGTCAGCGCGCGAGGCCTCGCTCTTCGCCGATAATGTCCCTGTCGCCGTCTATGACAGCCTGATCGAGGCTGTCCGCTCACGACTTCCCGTCCTTCACAAGTACTACGGCCTGCGGCAGCGGCTTTTCAATCTCCCCGATCTGCATGTCTACGACACCTATGCACCGCTAGTCTCAGCGGTACAGAGCGATGTCCCGTTCGATCAGGCCATCGACATGGTGGTGAAGTCGCTTCAACCGCTTGGCTCGGAATACACGGAGACGCTTTCGCGCGGTCTCCGCCAGGAGCGCTGGTGCGACCGCTATGAAAACAAGGGGAAGCGCAGCGGTGCCTTCTCGTATGGAACCTATCAGGCTCCTCCCTACATCCTGATGAACTACAAGCAGGATGTCTTCTCCGATATCTACACGCTGGCCCATGAGGCGGGTCATTCGATGCACACTTGGTACTCTAGGAGCACCCAGAGTTTCCAGAATTACCACTACCCGATCTTCCTGGCCGAGGTGGCCTCAACCTTCAACGAGATCCTACTAACCGAGCACCTACTCTCCGAGACCAAGGATCGATCCATGAGGGCCTACCTGATCAATCGTCAGATCGATGACCTGCGTGGCACGCTTTTCCGGCAGACGATGTTCGCGGAATTCGAGAAAATCACACACGCCGCCGAAGAATCGGGAGCCGCCTTGACGCTCGAGAGCTTCCGCAGAATGTACCGCTCTCTCCTTGATACGTACTTCGGAAACGGTGTTGTGATCGACGAGGAGCTCGAACTGGAGTGCCTCCGCATCCCGCATTTCTATAGTGCGTTCTATGTTTACAAATACGCCACCGGCATCTCGGCCGCAATCACTCTGGCGGATCAGTTTCTCAAGTCGGGGAATTCCGAGCGCTACTTCGGATTCCTGAAGAGTGGGAGCAGTAAGTTCCCGATCGAAACTCTGGAAGAGGCTGGCGTGGACATGCGCTCACCCGAACCGGTTAATGCGGCATTGAACCTCTTCGAACGCAGGGTTGCGGAACTCGAGGAGCTTCTTGCGGTACCCAGCAAAACCAACTGATGAATGCTGGATTCATCGACAGGCTTGTCGAGCGGATCCGATTCGTGGAGCCGGCTGACATCGGCCATTATCTCCAGATTCTCTCCAAGGAGAAAGGGTTCCTGGAGACTATCTTCAACGCCATTCTTGAGGGGGTCATCGTCACCGACCCTAAGGATCACATCATCTACATGAACAAGGCGGCCTGCACCTTCTTCGGGATGAACGGAGCTGAGCATATTGGCAGGAGCATGGCGGATGCTATTCCCGGCCTGGAGCTCAAGTCGGTAGCACGACCAGGAGATGTCTTGAGCCGTGATCTGGAAGTCTTCTATCCGGAACACCGATTTTTGAACTTCTATGTGAGTCCGCTGATGAGCGACGAGAAAGAGATAGCCCAGCGCGAACTGGTGGGACGTGCCATCATTCTCCGCGATATCACCGAGGAGCGCCTAGAGACACAGGAAACCATCGAGAGCGAGCGCCTCTCGGCCGTGACGCTGCTTGCCGCGGGGGTGGCTCATGAAATTGGAAATCCCCTTAACTCGCTCGATATCCAACTCCAGCTTCTGGAGCGTCGCCTGAACAAGCCCTCATTCTCCAAGAATGATCAGCAAGAGCTTGCTGACTCCGTCTCAATAGCTCGCGGTGAGGTGAAGCGACTGGACCAGATCATCACCCAGTTCCTAAAGGCAGTCCGCCCGGCTCCTCTGGAATGCAAGAAGACCGATTTTAATGCCCTGATCGTGGAAGCGGTCGAATTCCTCCGCAGTGAAGTGGAGGATCGCGGAATCACGGTAGATCTCTTTCCTGGCAAACATCTCCCCCTGGTTTCTCTTGATCCGGATCAATTCCGTCAGGCTCTCTACAACGTGATCCGGAATAGCTTTCAGGCCATGGGCAGCAAGGGACATCTTCGAATCGGAACCGCCTGCGACGACTCCCATGTATGGGTCAGTATCGGCGACACCGGCGGGGGGATCGATCCAGCTAGGGGCGGCACAATATTCCAACCCTACTACACAACCAAGGAGAACGGATCGGGTCTGGGACTCCATATCGTCCAGCGCATCGTCCGGGCCCATGGTGGGGAGATCATGATCCAGAGCGCGATGGGTCAGGGAATGCTCTTCACAATACGCCTTCCACGGGACGACCGCCGCGTCCGCTTCCTCCCCCCAATCACAGAAGAAAGAGATTCACAGGGATAAAAGAGATGAAGGTGATCCTGAGCAATCAGCAGTCCTGTCTCTCTTCAATCCACTTGTTTCTTAATCCCTGTGAATTTATTCCTTCTCCGCGTCTCTGCGTCTCCGCGTCTCTTAACCTCTGCGGGAAATTTCATTCCTGACTTCCTGATTTCCATATTAAACATCATCAACCATTCAATCCTATGAGCACATCACTCCAAGTAGGCGACAAGGCCCCTTCCTTCAGCACGACCGCAGTCGGGAGAGAATACGGAACAGGCACTCCTCTAAAACTCTCCGATCTGACGGGGCAGGCCGTAGTCCTCTATTTCTACCCGAAGGATGACACGCCGGGTTGTACCACACAGGCCTGTGGGATCCGCGATGAGTGGAAAGAGATCCAGTCAACAGGAGCCGCCCTGTTTGGTATCAGCATCGATCCGGTGAAATCCCATGAGAAATTCATCGCCAAGTTCGACCTTCCCTTTCCCCTATTGAGCGACACCGACAAATCGATTGTGGAGGCTTACGGGGTCTGGGTGGAGAAGTCGATGTACGGAAAGAAGTACATGGGTACAGAGCGCAGCACATTCATCATCGATCCCAAGGGAAAGATCGCCGCCATCTTCCCTAAGGTGAAACCGGCCGAGCACGCCGAGCTCGTGATCAAGGCTCTAAAGGAACTGCAGGATTAATAAGGAACTCAGGAACTCAGGAATGGAGAAAGTAAGAAATAGATTTCCATCAGCAAACATCATAAGTCCGCTATTTCTCCTTCATGAACTCCATGGTTTAAATCCTCTGAATTCATTTTCCTGAGTTCCTGAGTTCCAAATTAATCTTCCGCGTCAGTCAATAATCTCCGTTTCGGAGTGAGAAGCAGGCAGCGCCCAGATGGGCGATCACTGAAGTGGCAGAGAGTGATTCCTGGGAATCTGTGCCGTTGAAGATTGCAATCTCGGCGGCACGTCCGCAGAGCCAAGCACCCAGCATAGCAGCCTCACGGCAGGAATGCCCCGATCCGATCAAGGCGGCGCAGACACCCGTCAGAACATCCCCCATCCCTCCGCTTCCCATACCCGGGTTGCCAGTGCTGTTGAAAACGGGGGGGTTCCCCTTCTCTGCAATAATCGTACGAGATCCCTTGAGTAGCAGAGTCACAGGATAGCTTTCGATAAAGTCCGTTGCCCAATTTCGACGGGTCCTTCCAACTTGGGGAAAAAGACGCTCCATTTCACCCGGGTGTGGCGTGAGAAGACGGGGACCGGCGCAATGGCAAAGTAGCGAAGGATCGATAGCGACTGCATTGAGTGCATCGGCATCGAGCACACAAGGAATCCGGCTATCTCGGATAAGCCCTCGCAGTTCCTCGTGATGCTCATTACCGAGACCGGGCCCTAGAGCTAAGACATCCAGTTTATTTGTTGGAATTTCGTCATAGGAAGCAATGAGCTGAACCATCACTTCCGGGATGCACGTAGAAGCCAGAAGATCGTGACAGTCCGGCAGAGCATAAAGAGTCACCAGTCCTCCACCAGCATGGACCGCCGCCGCTGAGCAAAGACGTGCCGCACCTAGGAAGCCGCACGATCCGGCCAGGATCCCAATATGCCCATAAGTTCCCTTGTATGAGTCGTAATCCCGGATTGGGAGAAGTGGCCTAAGCGCAAGAGCGGTAGAAATACTGGCAGGATCACCGTCCTCTGTCGGAACTCCGGGCAACTCAACAAAGGCAAGACGACCCACGACAGCCGTGGCAGCGTCAGCGACAAGTCCTGTTTTCACCGCACCGAGTGTTACTGTCAGATCGGCCTGCACACACTCTCCGGGCATCTCCCCGGTCGTGGCATCAAGACCGGAGGGTAGATCCACTGCTACGGTATAGCCTCCCGATTTTCTGCGCAGAGCGTTCATCTCATGGATCAGCTCCTGAATAGCTCCACGCGGCGAACCGGAGGCACCGATACCCAGCAATCCGTCCAGCAGTAGTAACGGTCCTCTTATCTGCGGGATGGAATCGATGACTTCTGCCCCATGAAGTGCCAGGAGATGCAGCCTCGAGAGTTCAGCCATGTCAGATTCAGGAGCAGCAAGACGGATCAGTATCTTCCATCCCTGATTGAGCAAGTGCTTGGCACAGACAAGGCCATCGCCTCCGTTATGGCCCTTCCCGCAATAAAGCACGGCGGTACCGGGATCAGGAAAGAACTGTCCGATACACCTCGCAATCCCCTCACCCGCAATCTGCATAAGCCCCTCGGGGGTGGCCCCGTTTCGAAAGGCCAGTTCCTCAGCTACTTTCATCTGTTGGGCTGTTAGGATCATGGGAAGAGAAAAGACTACTCGCTCAGAGGCACAGGGTTCGCAGAGAGAAATGGAGCTAAATCTTTCATATTGACCATCTCGCCAACCTATTTTTTCAGTCTCTGCTCCTCTACGCCTCCGCGCGAGACTTTCTTAAATTCAGTTGCTAGGAAGAGCTTCGCCGCGAAGGCTCAGCACCCGTAGCATCACCTCCTCGATAAGATTATTAGGACAGGAGGCACCAGCCGTAATTCCGATTTGAGCATTACTTCCTACCTGAGGAAGCCAAGAGACTTCGGAAGAGATCTCTTTCTTCTGGTGCAAATCGAAGTGACGGATCAGGTCAGCATTCTCCAGACATTCCTGGTTTCGGATAAAATAGGTCGTCACGCTCTGCTCACCCATCTCGGCCAAGTGAGTTGTGTTGGAGCTGTTATATCCTCCAACGACGAGCAGCAGATTCAGGGGTTGGAGTAACAGCTCCTTGAGGGAGTCCTGCCTCTCCTGGGTGGCACCGCAGATCGTGTCAAAGAGTCGGAAGTTCGCATCGCTTCCATCTCTCAGAGTCATTGCCTCTTTCAATTTTCTCTGCACTGCTTCGGTCTCCTCCCGAAGCATCGTTGTCTGATTTGCCACGCCGATACGTTGGAGATGAAGATCGGGGTTGAATCCCTCGGAGAATCTTCCCTCGAATTCACGCAGGAACTCCTCTCGTCTGACCCGACCCAAGATGTAGTCGCAGACACGGTCTGTCTCATCAAGATTCAGGACGATTAGGTAACGCCCATTGCCATTACCTAGAGCGCGCGAGGCGGTGGCACGCGTTTCTTCATGTGAAGCCTTACCATGGATAATGGAGGTGACCTCCTCAGTAGCATTCTGCCTGACTCTTTTCCAGACACTCATGACATCTCCACAGGTAGTGTCGACGATCCGGCAGCCATGACTCTTGATTTCCTCAACAAGGGGAACGGTCGTGCCAAAGGCCGGGACGATCACGACATCTTCGGGTCCTAGGTCCTCGACATGGGGGCGTCCCGACTCATCGAGAAGATTCCGTATCCCAAGAGCAGCGATCTGGGCATTGACCTCAGGATTGTGAATGATCTCGCCAATCAGGAAAAGGCGGGCATCTGGAAAGACCTTCCTCGCAGCATAGGCGAGATCAATGGCTCTCTCGACGCCGTAGCAGAATCCAAACTGCTTGGCCAAGCAAAGCGTTGTCTTCCCTACTGTCAGGACGGATCCATCCGCACGCACCCTCTCGACAAGGCTGCTGTGGTAATGATGCTCTACCTGCTCCTGCACCAGCCCCATCACCTCCGGTGTCCGGAGGTTAACCTTCACAGCAGCTGCAGGAGGAATGCTCAACCGTAATTCCTACTGCAAGACCGCAGCCTTGATCTTTTGGAAATAACTGGGCGAAGTCATTTCCGCGTTCGGAAGGTCTGGGTCATTATAATCCTGCGGGCGTGGAGTCTTGGCACCCAAAGTTGCATCCTCAGGCTGGGTGTTGGCAATCTGCACTGGTGTGCCAACACGGGTCAGCTCCCAGAAATCTCCAGCATCATTGGCATGGAGGCGGATGCAACCGTGCGTCTTGGGCGTCGGCCAGACCCATCCTTGATGGAAACCATAGCCGGGAGCGAATTCTACCCAATAAGGCATCGGATAACCAACATAGCGGCCCTTGGCGCTGCCTGCCTCGCAAGGAACAATGGCATCCCTCAACACGGCAAACCCATAGCTTCCTGAACGCTTATTTCGCTCCTTGCGGGTGACGCAGAGATTACCTTTGGGGGTGGGCTTGGATGGCATGCCGACGCAGCAGGCCGTTACAAGAAGAGGACGGCTGCCTTCCATGACATAGAGCATCTGCTTGGAGAGGGAGACTTTGACCACGACCCTGGAGGAGTCCTTGGGCTTGTAGGCGGGTTGATCATAGGTAAATCGTTGATTCAATTGAGCGCAGCCTCCCAGGAAAAGAAATGGGAGTAGGAGAATGGGAAAAAAGTGCTTCATCGTGTTATGAAAACCCGAAAAGCGATGGCTGTCAAATCGTGGAATGCTTGGAAGGCGATGTTTGCTTCCAACCTTAGAGATTTACTGGGGCATCGTTCTTTTGACGTTTTTGTAATGAAGGCCTAAGATGAGGGGACACATTGATGATCAAGGCAGATGATTTTAATTACGCGATGGAGAACACCCGTGTGGTGGTGGCTCCCAGCAGTGCGATCGAGACCTATGGACAAACTAGTTTTCGATTCCGACTCGTCACTGAACCGATGGACGAAGTCGGAACAGTTCGTCTCCGTCAGGGGATGATCCATGCGGAACGTCCCAGAATTCTCGCGCCCCACTATGTCAGCAAGCTGATCCTGGAAGGATTCGGCGAAAGGGCCCGCGACTTCGCCGGATGGATGGAGGAACAAAAGGATCTCCATTTTCTTCGCTACGGTTTTTCCCTACGCAAGACGGACTTCTCGGAGAGTATCCTCCGAGAATCCAAGGATGACCTGATTGACAGACTGACACAGCAACTCCGGAGCGATGACGATCCGATGGATACCCTCATTGAGGGGGTCGACGAGGGATGGGAGGTCTGCCTGATGAAATTCACCATGGATCTTATCCAGCGTTCCGCAGGCAGCAACCTTGCGGAATGGAAACGGCGTGGCCTCCTCTGAAACTAACACGAATCTCATGCGAAACTTTAAAACACTAACCCTTCTTCTTCTCGGCTTCTTGATTTTCGGATCGGCCGGTTATTTCGGGTACCAACTCTTCATCAAACCGGGACGCTTGGAGAAGAAGGAGAGGGCCGCAGCCATCGCAGCCACGCCAACTCCCACTCCTGATCCGGGAGCTCATGAACTCCAGCGATTGAAATCGCTCCGTGCAAGCGGTGACAGCATTGTCGCGCGTGACGGGTTGAAGGCTTGGATCAACTCTCATCCTCAGTCCCCACTTCTGAAGGAAGCACGTCAGGAGCTAGGCTCTGCAAACTTGAGCCTGCTGTTCCAATCAACCGGCAATCCCGAGGTCATCACCTACACGGTTATCAAAGGAGATTCTCTCGCCAAGATCGCCTCAAAGCACAAGTCGAATGCCGAATTGATCCAGAAGGCTAACAGCCTGTCCGGTATCGGCCTCCAGATCGGCCAGCAACTCGTCATCCCCTCACTAAAGACATCCTTGGAACTCGATCGCAAAGCCAAGAACATGACTCTTCTCGATAATGGAATCTTCGTGAAGGAATATCCTTTGCTGTCGTCACCTACTGCGCCATCGCAAGCCCTCCCTGCCGTGAACACCAAAATCCTCGACAAGATTGCCAACGCAGGAAACAAAAGAGTCGCTTTCGGAGACAAGGCCTACGGCCAAAGCGAGAGGATCATTCTTCTGGCGGGGAACTCCTCTGTTGTCGGTTTTGAGATCCCTGCACCCAGCCCCCAATCGCCTCCCCCAGTCGCTCAGACTGCGACCAATGCCTCGCCAACACCGACACCATCTCCTCTTCCT
>JAPJNA010000069.1 GCA_026461395.1 Chthoniobacterales bacterium
AAGAATGCGAGTGGCGTTGGAACCACAGACATCGTATAATCTACCCCATCCTACTCAAACACCTCCGCCAGCACCCTCTCTCAACTACATAAGACCCTACCATTAACTCTTCTAAGCCATGCAGGCTCAGAGATCCTCCACCATCTCAGCCTCTTTCCATTTAAAGACAACAATTCCCAAGAAAAAGACGAGTAGGCTAACTCCAAGCACGTAGCAGTATCCGAGCTTGCTCAGTCCGCCGAGCCCAATCAGGACATAGCGGGAATACTCCAGAATGCCGCTCATGGGATTCAGAAATTCATAGAATCGAAATTTCTCAGGGACATTGCTCATGGGATACATGACTGGCGTGAACCAGAACCCCAACTGGGTCACTACTTCCCAAAGACTCAGAGTATCGCGCACCTTCACGACGACGATGCTAAGGATAAGGCCTATCCCCATGACCAGAAGGTAGAGGGCAATGACCAAGGGGATGAACCAAAGCATCCGAAGCGACCAGTCGACTCCATCGAGGAAAGCAAAGGCCAGAAAAACGATCAGGTTGAAGAAAAAACCGATGAAGGCACCGGAGACAGCCGCCATGACAAGAATAATCCTGGGAAGGTAGACCTTACGGATCATCTGATAGTTGCCAATGAAGCCATTCATGCCAGCCATGGTGCCGGATACGAAGAAGTCCCAGATGATGATTCCGAGTAAGAGGAAGAGTTTATAATGCGGGGCGTTCTGCTTCATCACCACCGTGAAGACGACGTAGAGAACGCCGAACATTGCAAGCGGCTTTAGAAGAGACCAAACATACCCAAGGATGCTGCCGTAATAGCGCATCTTGAAGTTCGTCCAAGTCAGCGTGGTGAAGAGACGCCACTGGTAGGCTAGGTCGGCAGACATAATGAAAAATCAGGATACTTAAATATTCAAATATCAGTGAATGATAGTAGTAGTCTTAACCGAAAAGTCGATAGAGGAGAGATCTGACCATGGTCGAGAGGTGAGCCTTCAAAAACCGGATCTCGCGCTGCGATGAAGTGAGTGATGCCATCATCTCACGGGCACCCGGAAGGTCGTCAAACTGCTCGAAGTCATCTTTCTGTGTAGATGAGGAAACTGAACGGGTGTGGATGCGAAACGCGCACTGAGCTTCTGGAATCACAAAGCAGTCCCTCTTGTCCAACAGCCTAAGCCACATTTCCAGGTCGATGTAGTAGCGATGCTCTGATGAAAAACCTCCAAGTGCTGTCAGATCTCCGCGGCGAGCCATCACCGTGACGGGCTCTCCGATCAGATTAGCCCGATGTCGAAGAGAGGCAGCGACCATGGTGCTGCCGGAAGAAAGGCCTGACTTCCAAGCCCTGGGGCGCTTGAAGAGTCGTTGCCCCCTTCCCGAAACGATCTCGCACCCACTCACGACCATGGAGGCTGTGGGATGGTCAACAAGTGCCCGGGCCTGAGTTGCAAGGGCGCCTGAGTAGAGCAGGTCATCCTGGCCGATCACCTTCACGAAATCCCCCGTGGCCGCCCGCAAGCAAGCATTCCAGTTGCCGGCCATACCCCGACGCATTTCGGAATGCAGAAGACCCCACTGATGCTCGGGGTGCCGTTGGGCGAATGCTTCGGCGATAGTCATTGAGGCATCGGACGAGAGGTCATCTCCGATAATGATTTCGAGCTGAACTCCAGTCTGTTTAACCACTGACTCAAGGGTCTCCCGAAGATGACTCTCCCCATTATAAGTCGGGATGCAGACGGAGACTGTCGGCAAGATCCCCATTATCCTGCAGTAACCTCCGTACCGCAGTTCTCAGAACAAATGAAGAGCGGACGCCCCTTCTGCTCAGTGAACATCCGGCCGATGTACTCCCCGATGATCCCAAGAAGCAGGAATTGGAGGCTGGCAATAATGAGGACAACGACCATGAGGCTGGTCCATCCCTGAGCAGTCCCTCCGAGGAAGTGACCAATCACCACGTAGAGGATGCCCAGCAAGCTAGCGACGGCAAAGCATGCCGCCATGAGCATTGCAAGCCGAAGCGGACGAACAGAAAAACTGGTAATTGCCGTGATGGCGAACCGAAGCATGGCCTTCAGCGGGTACTTACTCTCTCCTGCAATACGCTCTAATCGCGCGTAGTCGATGGGGACTTGGCAGAACCCAACCCAGGCAAACATCCCGCGAAGGAATCGGTGACGCTCCGGCATGGCGTTTACCGCATCAAGCACCTTGCGATTCACCAATCTGAAATCTCCCGTATCCCTAGGGATCTCGATGTCGGACAGCCAATTAATGAAACGGTAAAATCCGAAGGCAGTCACTAATTTGAAAAAGCCCTCTCCATCGCGTGAAACCCTTCGCCCATAGGCCACATCGGCCCCCTCATCGAGCGCTCGCATCATGTCAGGAAGGAGTTCCGGTGGGTCCTGAAGGTCTGCATCAATAATAAAAACGCGCGCTCCTAGAGCCGACTGCAGACCAGCAGAGAGAGCTATCTGATGCCCGAAGTTCCGAGAGAGACGAATGCCTCGCACGGATGGGTTATTCAAACACGCCCCCTTGATCAACTCCCAGGTGAGATCTGTCGAACCATCATCGAGGAGGATGATCTCGTAGTTCGTTACGCACTCCCTCGCCACTTTGATGACCCTTTCCAAGGTGGAGGGTAGGGATGCCTCCTCGTTAAAGCAGGGAATGACAACGGAAAGTTTAACCATAACGAAATAAATGAATCTCGGAACCCGAATCCTGAATCAATAGATCAGACGTACTTCTCGCACTCGGCGAATGTGGAGGCCTCGGCGTCCTTAGGAGAGATGGTGGGTGCGATGCCAATCTGGATGGGCCAGTCGATTGCAAGATCTGAGTCGTCCCAACGGAGGGAGCGTTCGTCGGCTGGGGAATACGGCGCTGAGACTTTATAGTGGAAGTCGGCGATTTCACTCACCACAAGGAATCCATGAGCACATCCCGGCGGCACCCAGAGTCGCTCGTGAGCCTCCGAGGTCAGCATGTAGCCGTCCCAGACGCCAAAGGTGGGGGAGTTTTTTCTCAAGTCAACCAGCACGTCGAAGACGGTGCCGGAAGTCACCCAGACCAACTTCCCCTGAGCTGCAGCACCAGCCTGGTAGTGGAGCCCCCTCAGAACATGTCGTGCAGAGCGGGAGTGGTTGTCCTGAACAAAGTCGGCATTGATACCAAGGTCCCGGAAGGTGTCCCTATTCCACGACTCAAGGAAAAAGCCTCGGGCATCGCCGAAGACCTTCGGCTTCAGCAGAAAGGCGTCGTGGATTTTAGTGGGGAATTTGGTCATACAGAGAAGAATGAAACTTGAAAGCTGAAATCTGAGTAAATAAAGAAACCGTCGTACATGCAGAACGGATTAGTCGCCATTCAAGGGATTGATCACTTCCATGAAATCGAACTTCCGGAAGTCTGTATCTGCCGTGTAAATCTTTGAGACTCCATGCTGTTTTAGAATCACAGCCAGATGAGCTTCGGGGACAAGATTGCCTTTTACCCCAACCAAGTTGGATATCTTGGCGTATACCCCAGCAAACCCCTCTTGCTCACCGATTACTCGGCATCGAGAGAGAGACAGAAGACCTTCTACATTTCCCCATGCCTGTTTAGCGCTTAGTGGATTTCTGAAAATTGAGGGGTGTGTGGCTATTCTCTGATAGCCCATCAAGATGCCCCAAGTCAGGCAAAGAAGATCCTGATCATCTACACGACTCTCCATGAATTGCTTCGCTTTTTGATGGTGATCCGACTCCCGATCAGAGGCATAGAGCAGGATATTCGTATCAATCGAATAGCTCATCGCTGATCCAGAATTCGGTACACCACATCCTTATCACTAAGGTTAATCAGGGCGCCCATACGTCCGGTATTCCATACCAACTTGACTGGTTTGGTGGCTTTTTTGCTACGAAAAGCCAAGGCCTCTGCCAACAAACGGGATGCCAATTTACCCAAAGACACACCCTCTTCTTGCTGAACTCTTTTCAACTCTTCCAGAATGGGAGACTCAATATCAATAGTGGTTCTCATGATGCTTGATGATAGAATTAAATGCATCAGATGTCAAATCAGTCAGGGTCTGACTATTTGCTTCTTAAAGGCTAATTTCTTACTCCTGAAAACGATCGCTTGGATCTGACCTGACCCCAAAGTTGGGACACATCAAAACTGAAGTTCGGATGGTATTGGTTGGTTGATGTTGTGGATGGTTGTTGGGTGGATTGCAACCCTGTG
>JAPJNA010000070.1 GCA_026461395.1 Chthoniobacterales bacterium
AAGAATGCGAGTGGCGTTGGAACCACAGACATCGTATAATCTACCCCATCCTACTCAAACACCTCCGCCAGCACCCTCTCTCAACTACATAAGACCCATATCATTATCTCCGCGCCTCTGCGCCTCTGCGGGAAACTCTCCGTTTCGTCAGAACGACGCCGTCATCCCGTAGAGGAAGCCCTTGAGATATTCGCTCTCGGAGAAGCCGACAAGGATCGGATGATCGGGACTCTGTCCGAAGGTCTGTAACTGACGTGCCGTCCTGCGAGCATCGCCGAAAGCCTCGGCCACGCTGCCTCCGAACTCTTCGGCAGAGACATGATGCGAGCAGGAGAAGGTGGCGAGCAGACCGTCCTTGGAAAGCAACTGCGCTGCCTTCAGATGGAGCTCACGATAACCGCGCAAGGCATCGGCGATTCCCTTGCGCGTGCGGGTGAAGGGAGGGGGATCGAGGATGATGAGATCGTACTCCTCCTCGCGTCTGGCAGCCGTGGAGAGAAACTCAAAAACATCCGCCCCGACGACCTTAACGGTGACATTGTTGAGAAGGGCATTCGCCTCGATCCGGGGCAGATTTTCTTTTCCGGATTCCACGGCGGTGACTTCAGTCGCCCCGGCCTTGGCACAGGCGATGGCAAAGGCCCCCTGATTGGAGAAGCAGTCGAGCACTCGACGGCCCTTCGCCCAGTCAGCCACCTGTCGGTAGCTGGTACTCTGGTCGAGATAGAAACCGGTCTTCTGCCCGTGGATCGGGTCAAGTTGGAATTTCATTCCCGCCACCGTGATCTCGAAGGGGCTCGGCTCTGGTCCGAGCAGCGTTCCTGTCCTGACCTCGAGTCCTTCCAGCTTGCGGGATGAGGAGTCATTGCGCTCCACCACAGTCTCAACGCCGAGCGCTTCCTTGATTGCGGAAGCAATCAAGTCACGGCGCAGATCCATGGCCATCGTGAGGGTCTGCAAAGTCGCCACCGAACCGAAGCGGTCAACGATCACTCCGGGAAGCCCGTCACTCTCGCTCCAGAGAACGCGCCGCACGAGAGGATCGATGCCTAGGTTGTCCCGGTATTCCTGTGCTCGCTGGATACGGCGCTGAAAGAACTCTGCATCCAAATCCTGTCTCCGGCGGGAGAATCGGCGGGCGACGATCTGCGACTTGGAGTTGTAGACGGCACTGCCGAGCATCCGGTCACGGCCATCCTTTACCGAGATAACATCGCCATCCTCGGGACTTCCGAAGGTCTTCAGCACCTCGGTGCCATAGACCCAGTCATGCCCGTGCAGGATGCGTGCCCGTGGGCGAACGATGATTCCTCCCATAAAAAATCAGGAAACGTAGGCTTCCTCGTGACGAGGGGCCCGAATGACTCCTTCCTCATCGCGTTGCTCCTGCTCCTGGACCTCGGGGTATTCGAATACCTTCCCCTCGAAGTTTCGGAAGACGACCTTCTCCCCGTCATGGAAGAGGAGATAGCCCGGATTGATCGGCACCTTGCCTCCACCACCCGGGGCATCGATGACGAACTGTGGAACCGCGTAGCCCGTAGTATGTCCCCGCAGTCCCTCAATAATCTCAATTCCCTTGTGGACAGGTGCCCGAAGGTGCGAGGACCCTTGGATTAGATCGCACTGGTAGAGATAGTAGGGGCGGACCCGGCATCGGAGTAGTTTGTGAATCAGTGACTTCATTACCGGGAGCGAATCATTCACTCCGGCCAGCAAGACGCTCTGGTTGCCGAGCGGGACCCCGTGGTTGGCAAGCATCGCCAGAGCATCCCTCACCTCGGTGGTGAGTTCGCGGGGATGATTCGTATGGATACTCATCCAGAGAGGATGATGCTTCTGGAGCATCCGGCAGAGTTCTGGGGTGATGCGCTGGGGTAGGAAGATGGGTACCCGGGTCCCGATGCGCAGGAATTCGAGATGAGGGATCGCCCGCAGCCTTGTCAGGAGGGCATCCAGCTTGTCATCCGAAAAGAGCAACGGATCCCCACCCGAGAGCAGCACATCGCGGATCTCCCGGTGTGACTGCAAATAGGCGATCGCCTCGTCGAAGTCGGTGTGCAGTTCCTGCTCGCCGGCCCCGCTGACAACACGCGATCGCGTGCAGTAGCGGCAGTAGGCGGCGCACCGGTCGGTGATAAGAAAGAGCGCACGGTCGGGATAACGGTGGACCAATCCGGGAACAGGCATGTGACTGTCCTCGCCGCAGGGATCAGCCATCTCCGCAGGAGAGACTGTTCCCTCCCCGACATGGGGAATGATCTGTCGGCGGATGGGACACCCTGGATTCTCAGGTTCGATCAGATTGAAATAATGGGGGGTGATCGCAAGGGAGAGTTTGTTGCCGGAGAGGATGACCCCAGCCCGTTCCTCGGGAGTCAGACGGAGATGCTTCTCCAATCCCTCCAGTGTTGTGACCCTATTCTTGAGCTGCCATTTCCAGTCGTTCCACTGCTCCGGCGGAACATCGGGCCAATAACCGGGAGCGGAAGAAAGGAACTCCGCCTCGACGCGCGGTTCGGTGATTAAGGAATCCATCGGCTAATCAACTAAGAGCCTAAGACGGGGGGTGAAATTGTCAACGACGAGGCCCCTGACTTAAGCTTATGATCCAAGAATGCGATGGATGTTTCTTTTGATTGTGGCCGTTTGCGTTGCCGGTTCAGACCATGCATCAGCAATCCCGGAGCAGAATTATGCTCTCAACTACGCAAAGACTGTTCTTCCCTTCCTGAGCTCAGGAGAGAGATTCACATTCTGGAGTGAGGACGGAGTCACAAAACTCCAAGGCATCCGCTTCCTTCATCCTGATGCGAAAGGAATGATCGTCGTTCTGAACGGGAGCGCGGAGTCGTGGTTGAAGTATGGGGAGCTCTTTTACGACCTCTACGATCACGGTTACAGCGTGATTTCCTATGACCATCGGGGGCAGGGACTCTCCCCCCACTTGGTGCGTGGCAACTCCCAGATTGGTCAGATCGACAACTTCGACCTCTACGCGGCGGACCTCAATGCCCTTGTCCAGCAGGTGATCATGCCGGGGAACCATGAGAAACTCTACTTACTTGCCCACTCCATGGGAGGCGGGGTAGCCCTTGATTATCTGGAACGCTATTCATCGCCGTTTCAGGCCGTGGCCCTGAGCGCCCCGATGCTCAGGATCAATACCGCCCCCTATCCCGAATCATTGGCTCATCTGGTCGTGAAACTTTCCTGCATCATGGGGCTGGGAGACCACTACTCAATCGGGATGCATGATCACGATCCCAAGGAACCTTTTGAGGGAAACAAGATCACCTCCAGTAAGGAGCGTTGGGATGCTATCCAACATGTCTGGCAGAATCATCCCGAGGCCGTTCTGGGAGGTCCTTCCAACGACTGGGTCAATCAAGCGATGAACCGCACACCGATCATCAGAAAACATCTTTCCACAATCGACAGCAGAATCCTTATCCTACAGGCCGGCAGGGATCAGTTCGTGATGAATCCTGATCAGGTGGTTGCCAGTACACAAATCCCACGAGCCCAACTGGTGACTCTTCCAGATTCCAAACACGAGATCCTGACAGAACGTGACCCAATCCGGAACCGTGCACTCGGGCAGATCCTAGAGTTCTTTAACAACTGATCCCTTGACCGGACTGCGGGGAAAAGAGACACCTACACCTTAAGAATCCACATCTTGGATCTAATTCTCGGATCCAATCCTCACGGACTCGACTTCATTTAAAAATCTCTCCACTCCCATGAATGTTCTCACCATCGATATTGGCGGCACCAACGTAAAAATTCTTCTGAGCGGCGAGAAAGAACCGCGCAAAATGCCATCGGGCAATGGCTTCACCCCCCTTCAAATGATCAAGGACGTCAAGATGCTCGCCAAGGGATGGAACTTCGACGTGGTGTCGATTGGCTTTCCGGCTCCTGTCCATAATAACCAACCGGTTGCCGAGCCCTTCAATCTGGGCGGAGGCTGGGTCGCCTTCAATTACGAGAAGGCCTTTGGATGCCCGGTCAAGATGATCAACGATGCCGCCATGCAGGCCCTTGGCAGCTATAAAGGGGGGACAATGCTTTTTCTCGGTCTGGGAACTGGACTGGGTAGCGCCGTGGTAAATGATAGCGCCGTACTACCGATGGAACTGGGTCACCTTCCCTTCAAGAAGAAGACTTTCGAAGATTATGTTGGCAACCATGGACTGGAGGAATACGGAAAAGGGAAGTGGAAGAAACATGTCTTCCAAACTGTCGAGCTGCTTATGGCGGCTATCCTACCTGACTATGTGGTGCTGGGTGGTGGCAACGCCAAGCTCCTGAAGGAACTCCCTCCTGCCTGTATCGCTGGTGATAATGCCAATGCCTTTGAAGGTGGATTCCGGATGTGGTCAGGGCCTGCGGACAGTGGTGTTGTTCAAGATCCCGGCGTCCACAAGGCTGCGCGGGCGACCCGTAAGAAAAAAGTAACTGCGCCGAAGGCAGGAAAAGCGATCAAAAGCAGAGGCAAGTAGCGTCAAATCACCAGCGCATGAGCACGCTATAACTCTATAACCGATGCGACCTTTCGGTGTTGAGCAAACGCGCTTGGCGGCAGTCTAAGATATTTATTCCAACCTCAGAAGATACACTTCTGGGGAGACGACCAGTTTAGGCAGATGCTCAAGCAGCCGCTGATCACAGCTTACCATGGGAGCGCCCAACTGCTGGGAGAGTGCCAGGTATTGGGCCTCTGATCCGGAGATTCCGAAATCAATAGCCATCCTGAGTGCACGCAGTGGATCAGGAATTTGCTGACGGCTTCCCAAACGCATCCTGATTTCTTTCCAGAGTTCTTCCATGGCCACTGCCGCGTCATCCGCTCTCCCGACCTCAGCCAAAATATTCAGCAATTCGTGATTGAGAATCGGAGGGGTAATCCAGTCAGGATCCCGTCGATAGAGTTCCCGAACTGTTCCCGATACCTCTCCCTCCAGAAAGAGGAAACTCACCAGTGAAGCGTCAGCGATGATCATCAGCGTATATCCCTTCTGATTTCGGAAATCCAGTTGCGCCCGATCGATGCTCTTGATCGATAGATTGGAGGCAAGGGATTCTGTCTTGTCGTCACAGTTCTTGCCCTCAGTCCATTCCTTAACAATTCTCCAATAAGCTCCTTAAGGCTGGATCTCTCTTGTGCAGCCAGAATCTTGATTTCCATAACCAGCTCATCGGGAAGGTCTAGCGTAGTTCGCATATTTATGTTTTCGCATCTTACCATATTTATGTCAACGATTTTTGGATTTCAGTTACAGCAATGAGTGGGCC
>JAPJNA010000071.1 GCA_026461395.1 Chthoniobacterales bacterium
AAGAATGCGAGTGGCGTTGGAACCACAGACATCGTATAATCTACCCCATCCTACTCAAACACCTCCGCCAGCACCCTCTCTCAACTACATAAGACCCAATGGAATTACTGCTTGCGCTCCAAATGCCACCAATTCTGAATCGGACTTTTGTCCACTATCACATTGAAAATCGCCTCATCGCGGGAGTATCCTTCCTTGCGATAAAGCCTGGAGAAATCTGCACGGATTCTTTGAACTTCAATTGCTTTGGGTGCCTGCCCTTGTCTTGTAAAAAGCAGAAGACAATGGCCCTCAGAATCGCTGTGGGGAAACTTTATATCCGTTCCGGTATCTTCCCTGATCACTGATTCAGGTATGTAAGGTTGGAAAATGTAAACTCTATCCCAATTAAACGTTGTATAGGCTTGAAGTGAGATCGTCTTTTCAGCTCGAATATCGTCATTCAAAGTGGACAAGACGAGTCCGTCTGGTTCCGCAGGGCGTGAACACCCCACAAGAAATAGGATTGCGAGAGCGAGCTGCGAAACGACTTTCATTATTTTAGCGAACGTCGAGGTCACTTACACCCACGCACGGCTGGCGGGCGGGGTGCGTAAGCAGCCCGAGTGACAGCGGGTAGGTGTTCGGTGCCTCGCTCTGTTCGCATTTTATCTTCTTGCGAGGCGAGTATACCACTCTCGATCCGCATCTGGAAATCCTGATCCGCAGTAAAGACCGATCCTGATCTCTCCTCCTGCCGACGATGACGGGAGAAATGCAATCGAAAGGTCGTCTACCCATTCCTCGGCTCCGCCATATATTCCTTTCACTTGCCCTTTCTGTAATTCGATTGTGTGCTTATCTCTTCTTCTGTTTGAGGTCACTTCAATCTTGGCGTCTGATCCAATTGTTCCCTCATACATGACAAACATGGCCCCAGACCCAAAGGGGCGGATAGGAGCACGAACGCTGATCTCTGTCGGAGCAGAAAAGTCTGTGATGGTGACGGTGCGATTTGATGCTGGGTAGGAAAGCCACGCAACGAAGCATGCTCCAATCAAGACGGCGATGCCTACGAGGACTTTCATATTGTTTGCGAACGTCCCCGGTCAGGTATCCCCACTTGCTTTTGGCATCCGAGGCTGCTCCGCAGCCGAAATGCCAAAAGTGCCGAAGGCATGGGGATTAACTGCACCGGTCTGTTCGCATTTATTCCTTTTCATATCTCACGACGAGGCATTCCCCTTCGAATTCGTGGCGATCAATCTCATCCACAATAATCTCTTCAACACGGGATGGAGTGAGGCCTCCGGTTCCGGCCCCAATCAGAGGGAAAGCGATTGATCGGAAACCATTCTCGATGGCTTCATCTAGCGCAGAACGCACGGATGTGCGGATTGACGTTTCCGAGGATGTCCATGTATGGCCGATTCCCGCAACATGAATGATTGCCTTGTAAGGCAACCGTCCGGCAAAGGTGGTAGCGGCCCCGCCGAGTGGTAAAACTCCGTAACGACGAAGTTCCTGAAATGGTCGAATGCCGGCACGCCGCTTGATTGCACCGGAAACGCCCTGAGGTAGTAGCAGCCACCATGGAATCAGATTGCGATTCCAGGCGTTGACGATGACATCCACCTTTTGATCAAGAAGATCGCCGATGACAACGCGTGCGCTCATATTGTTTGCGAACGTATTTTAGAAAGACGTGTCATTATATTGCAATAATGGAACACAAGTGTTAATTAAAAAAATTATTTATAACTCGTTGAATTCCAAGGGGCACCAGAGTTCTCCAAAATCCGATGCGCAGTGGGATGAGAGGTGGGCCAGATTTTCACAAAGCTTGCTCTCCCATGTCCTCAATAAGCCGGTAATCGCGGTGAAAAGCCCGCTGGATTAGCAAGAGGGCCGAGGGTTAGTTTCCTGATTTCTTCGGTTCTCTGCGTCTCTGCGCCTCAGCGCGAGTCCTTCCCTCGGCTCTGACCTAACAGTCTAAAAGCCTACAGCCTAAACCGCTAAAAAGCCTCTCTCCACTATCTTCCCAAGTAATCAGACATCGAAATCAACAGGAGTGGTGAATTTTTTGGTGAGAGTCAGGACGTTCTTTCCATCCCTGTATTCGTAACTCTGGGTGTCAGTGAGTTTCTTGATAAAGTGAATTCCGAGGCCTCCGATCTCGCGTTCTTCGATCGGTTTATCAGTATCGACTTCGTCCCGGGTAAGTGGGTTGAACGGATTGCCCTGGTCACTGAAGCGGATGGTGATTTGGTTCCCTTCGCGCAGGAGCTCGATGAGGCAGCATTCTTGCCCGGCCTCAACACAACCGTATTTGATCACATTGGTGACGAGTTCCTCGAGAATGACTTCAAAGTCGAAAACCTGCTCCATCGGGGTTCCCTCGTGCTGGCAATAAGAGGTCAGGAAAGAATGGAGTCGCGCCACTTCACTAAGGTCGGCTTTTAATCTAAGGACTCCATGGGATGGGAGTTGATCGCCCGGAAAACGGAACTCCACCAGCGAGAAATCATCTACGAAGGCTTCCTTTTCCTGTTGGCGGCGTACCTCTGTCACGATGGCTTCCAGTTTGGAAGCTCCACTCTTGACGGGATCTTTCAGGATCATTGAGAACTCCTCGTGGGTCATCATTGAGGAGTCGGGTCGGTCGATCTCGTAGGTGCCGTCGCTGAAAAGATAGAGTCTGGAGCCTGGCACAACCGTGGTCGAAGCCGTCTCGTAGGTGGGCTTGGGAAAGGCTCCCACGACCGCACCCTTGGCAGAGGGATGACTAACGGTGCCATCCGGCGCGATTAGCACCGCGGGGGGGTGACCTCCGCAGGCAAAGCTCAGGTTGTTGGTGGAGAGGGTGTAGACGCCATACCAGGCGGTAAAATACATGTCATTGTGCTGCTCCATCGGAAAGGCTGCGTTCAGGTTGCCCAACACGTTGGCCGGATCACGGAAGTTCGTGTCAACAAGGGAGGAAGTGCGCAGCACGTTCATCACGCTGATGGAGAGCAATGCGGCGCCGACACCGTGCCCGCAGACATCGAGCAAATAAAGGGAGAACGTGTCGTCGTCGATCCAGTGATAGCCGAAGGAATCCCCCCCAAGTTGAGAGGAGGAGATGAACACCCAGTCGGCGGAAACCGGCGAGGTCAGTTTCCCGGGCAGCACTGCGCGGGAGTAGGCAGCCGCCTCCGCAAGTTCGGCCTCCATGGACGCGTTGGCTTTCTCTACCTTCTCCATGGCTTTGGCGAGGGCCGCAGTGCGGTCTTTCACCGTCTGCTCGAGGTTGGCATTCCATTCCGAGAGTCGCTCCTCCCTCAGGCGGATTTCCTGTGCCATGGCGGAGAAGCTTTTGGCAAACCGACCCAGCTCATCGGGGCGTTTTTCGATCCGTTCCAAGATCCCCGCACCTCCGTCATAGCTTCCTTTCTCAAAAGAGGTTGCCACGGTCTGAAGCGCAGTAATGGGCTCCGAAACCCTGCGGGCCGTGAAAAAGACAACGCCAATCAGCAGGAAAAGCCCCACCCCACCGATGATTGCCGACTGTTCGGCCAATGTTCTGGCCGGAGCGACGATGAGTGCGTAAGGCACTTCCAGCACCAGTTTCCATCCGGTGGTCCCGCCCTTGGCCCAGTAGATCACCTTGTTGCTTCCATCCTTGAGGTGCTGCCATCCACTGTCAGAGGCAAGGATCTTCTGGATGCCGGGAACGCTGGTAACAAGTCCGTTGCTGAGCAGTTCTTCCAGTGCCTGAGCCGGATCCTGTTCACCAGGCCTCGGCACTGGTTTGTCCCGCGATGCCTCGGGAGTCACGATGATCGCTCCGCTTTGGGAGATGAGATACGCCGTTTCACGCAGTTCCTGAGGCCCCGTAGTCGGACTCTTCGGGGACGATGTTACCTTTCCCTCATCCTGTCCGAGCGCAAGTTCGCTCTCATAATTCCTGATATGGATTTGCCGGACGATCTTCCTCATTTCATCCAGAGCCACATCCACGCCCGCAACCCCCAGAAATGTTCCCTGGTCCGAGTAAACGGGTTTGGTAATGCTGATCATGTCGATGTCGGAGCCCCCCGCATCGAAATAGGGCTGAGTCACATGGATGTCCTTGGCCTCCTTAGCGCCCCGGTACCAGTCCTGATTCTCATCATGGAAGTCGTACTTGAGGCGGGAGAGATTAGGCCAACTCTTGCGGTCGACCCAAATGTCGGAGTCGGGATCCCGCCAGTCCTTGGCCTCCCTGGCCATATAGAGTCCGTAGATTGCCGACATGGGTGAGTGCTTCAGGAGCGAGGAAAGCCAGGGAATCTTGACTCCCTCGTTATTCGTTCCGACCAGCTCGCTGGCGGCGATGATCTCGGGATACATCGCCATCTTTTCGACGAGATCATCCATCGCGTTGATCTCGTCGTTCACGGCCCGGAGAGCCTCCTGAGAGGTTTGACGGAGGAGCAGTTCCCGTCCGCTAATATAGTTGGCCACGGCCAGAACGATCAGGATCACGCCTGCTCCCGCTCCGATGGTCAGAGCGAATCGCTGCCCGATCGATCGGGGTGTCAGATAGTGTTTCAGAGAGGTCATGGGTGTCCGAGTCCTATGCAAGCGATAGTTCATCCTGGGGATAATGCCAAGAGGATGAGGACGTACGCCTCCCGAGGCTTGTGGCTATCTTATAAGAACGGGACTTGACGGGCATCCCCCGTAGCATTTTGAGTTGGACAAAAATCATGGATATTCAATTCGAAAAAGCCGGTCCCATCCTTGTCGTGACACTCAAGGGGCGCCTCGATGCAACGGAGCAGAATATGATCAAGGACTCCGTTTCCAAAGAGATCGAATCGAGTAGTTCGAAAGGCGTCGTGTTCGATCTCGCCGGCCTTGAGTACGTGAGCAGTGCGGGCTTCCGTGAGTTCTTCCTGCTAGGGCGTCAGTTGCAGCGTGTCGGCGGAGGCTTGGCTGTCTGCGCCCTCCAGCCAGCCGTGCAAAGGATCTTCGATATCGCCCAGTTTCAGACGGCGTATCCCGTCTGCGCCACGCGGGACGAGGCACTTGTCGCGATCGGGTCCTCAGTGGCCTAAGCGATTAGGAATTAATAATCAGGAAATCAGGGAAAAATTCCTGACTTGATAAAGAGCCCTTGGGATCGAGACATTTTTTTCAGTTTCATTCTATTTTTCCTTTTGGATCCTCTTCTTGAGTTGGCTTGCCCGGCCTCGGCCTAAGGGCCTGCGTTACGGCTGAGTTCCATATTAAAATCCTGCTACAGCGTTTCTTGCACGGTTTGCCTCTTCACCAATAGAATCAGGGGATGTCCGCCGCATCGCCACTGATCATTGCCGGGCGTGAGTTTTCCTCGCGTCTTTTTCTCGGAACCGGAAAGTTTTCCTCCGGTGCCACCATGCGTGAGGCTTTGGCCTCGAGCGGCACCCAGATTGTCACCGTGGCGCTCCGCCGTGCCGACCTCTCCGGCAAGGGTGATCCTTTCGCCAATATACTGGAGTTCATTGATCCGGAGAAATATCTCCTACTTCCCAACACGAGCGGCGCCAACACCGCCGAGGAGGCGCTTCGTCTGGCTCGTCTCTCTGCTGCCGCAGGTCTGCCAAAGTGGGTGAAGCTCGAGATTCATCCGGATCCCCGCTACCTGCTTCCCGATCCCATTGAGACACTGAAGGCGACCGAGATGCTGGTGGCCGAGGGGTTCACGGTTCTTCCTTACATCAATGCCGATCCGGTCTTGGCAAAACGACTTCAGGAAGCGGGTGCAGCGACGGTCATGCCGCTCGGTTCTCCGATCGGGAGCAACCGGGGCCTTGAGACGCGCCATCAACTTTCCATTATTATCGAGCAAGCGACCGTACCTGTGATCGTCGATGCGGGGATTGGCGCACCCAGCCATGCCGCCGAGGCCTTGGAGCTTGGGGCGGATGCCGTGCTGGTGAACACCGCGATCGCCGTCGCGGGAGATCCCGTCCGCATGGCCCGAGCCTTCCGGATGGCGATCGAGGGTGCCGCCGAGGCGGTGGCTGCCGGATTGCCCATGGTCGCCGAGCACGCCATTGCGACAAGCCCCCTGACAGCTTTCCTGAACTCCTAGTCGTAGGATGATTCCCTACAAATTCCCCGCTAACAGCCTTCAGTCTTCAGCCTAATCACCTAATTTATGGCCGCCGAGGGAACGCCGATGATGAAGCAGTATCACGCCCTGCGGCGTGACCTGCCTCCGGGCACCTTCCTGCTTTTCCGTCTCGGTGATTTTTACGAGATGTTCTTCGATGATGCCAAGGAGGCCTCGGCGATCCTGAATGTCGCTCTCACCAAGCGTGGCGACGTGCCGATGTGCGGAGTCCCATATCATGCCGCACGCGGCTACATGGAGAAGCTGCTTGCCGCCGGTCGCCGTGTCGCTTTCTGCGAGCAGGTGGGAGAGGTTCAGCCCGGTAAGCTGGTCCGCCGCGAGATCACGCGAATCCTGAGTCCCGGCACTTTGGAGGATGCCGGTCTTGAGGAGAAAAGCCACAATTTCACTGCCGCCATCCTACCGCCGTCCAAGGAGGGAGGAATCTTCGGTCTTGCCTGTGCAGACCTGAGTACGGGTGAGTTCCGCATCACGGAGCTTTCGTCCGCCGAGGAAGTGCTCGACGAAGTGGTCCGCATGGCCCCGGCCGAGATCTTGGTTCCTGAGGGAAGAAAAGAGTTGTTTCGGGATCTGCAGAACGGTCTCCCTTTTGGTTTTCCCGAGCCTGAGGAGGTGGAGGCTTATCTCTTTGATCCCATAGCCTCCAAGGAGCTACTGCTTTCCCATTTCAAGGTCCATTCGCTCGATGGCTTCGGGGTGAATGATGTGCCCGCCGGAGTCACCGCCGCCGGCGCTCTGCTTCACTACCTCACGCGCACGCTTCGCCGCGATGCCGGGCATCTCCGTTCACTCAGGGCCTATCGGCAGGCCGAGCATCTGCTGCTGGATGCCTCCACGCAGGGACATCTGGAGCTGGTCTCCTCTAGGGCCGGACGAGGGATGACCCTTCTCGGAGCCCTTGACAGGACAATCACCCCCATGGGAGCCCGCACTCTGCGGGACTGGGTCCTGCGCCCGCTGATCGATCCCGCAGCAATCAACGGAAGGCAAGATGCGATAGGATTCCTGATCTCCGCACCGATGAAGTTGGGAGACCTGCGCGACCGCCTCGGTGGCATCCGTGACATCGAGCGCTCTATCTCACGTCTCAGTCAGAACTCGGGTAACGCCCGCGACCTGGCGACTCTTTCCTCATCGCTGGGATCATTACCTGCCCTCAGGGAAACGCTCGCCTCGTGCGGAGGAAACCTGCTTAGCCAACTCAGTGAGAATCTGCATCCGCTTCCGGAACTTACCGCTTTCCTTCAATCCGCGATTGTCGATGAGCCTCCACCCACAATCCGCGAGGGAGGAATGATCCGTTCTGGATTCGACGCAGGACTGGATGAACTTCGGAATGCTTCCACCGAGGGTAAGGACTGGATCGCCGCGTTGCAGGAAACGGAGATTCAGCGCACTGGGATCAAGTCGCTGAAAGTGCGCTTCAACGCCGTCTTTGGCTACTTCATCGAGATCACCACGGCGAATCTAGGCAGTGTCCCCGACGACTACACCCGCAAGCAGACCACTGCTGGCGGGGAACGATTTATCACCCCCGCGCTCAAGGAGATGGAGGGTAAGATTCTTGGTGCTGAAGAACGTGCAAAGGCACTTGAAATCGAAATCTTCCAACGCCTCCGCTCCGCTGTTCTGGAGCAGGTGCGACCCCTTCAGGAGACTGCCGCGTCGGCGGGGGCGCTGGACACCCTTTGTTCGCTGGCGGAGACGGCCCGGCTTTACGGATATGTCCGTCCCGTTGTTGATGATTCGACCATACTGGAGATTCACGAGGGGCGTCATCCCGTGCTGGACCAGCGCGCCGGCGGAGAGGCCTTCGTGCCGAATGATACCGACCTTGATGCGGCCAATAACCGCATGGGTATCATCACCGGACCCAACATGGCCGGCAAATCGACTTATCTCCGGCAGGTGGGTCTCCTCACCGTCATGGCTCAGCTGGGAAGTTGGATTCCCGCAGCTTCAGCCCGCATCGGCGTGACCGACCGGATCTTCACTCGTGTCGGTGCGAGCGACGATCTCTCCAAGGGACACTCCACCTTCATGGTCGAGATGAACGAGACGGCAAACATTCTTCACAACGCCACATCCCGCAGTCTTGTCCTGCTGGACGAGATTGGGCGCGGTACGGCTACTTTCGATGGCCTCTCTATTGCCTGGAGTGTTGCCGAGTACCTCCATGACATCACGGGATGCCGCACCTTCTTCGCGACCCACTACCATGAACTTCCCGACCTGGCGCGCACGCGCTCCGGAGTCCGAAATTTCAATATCGCTGTCCGTGAGCAAAATGACCGGATTGTTTTCTTGAGAAAAATCATCCAGGGAGCTGCCGACCGGAGCTACGGCATCCAGGTGGCGCGCTTGGCCGGCCTTCCCTCCATGGTGATCGAGAGAGCCCGTGAGATCCTGACAAACCTGGAGAAGGCGGAACTGAACGCCGAGGGACGTCCGACCCTAGCTGGAACCCGTCGGAAGATGCCGGGAGCTCCCGATGCGACGGCTGAGCTGCCGCTATTCAATCAAGGGTAAGAGAAAGTAGTCATGAGTGTTGCCGATCCAATCAAGCCGACCTTCGTGGATGCCTTGCGTCTCTGGCTGAAGATCGGCTGTATCGGTTTCGGGGGACCCTCGGGTCAGATCGCGATCCTCCAGGCCGAGGTAGTTGAGAAAAGGGGATGGATCAACGAGGCAGAGTTCTTGAG
>JAPJNA010000072.1 GCA_026461395.1 Chthoniobacterales bacterium
AAGAATGCGAGTGGCGTTGGAACCACAGACATCGTAAAATCTACCCCATCCTACTCAAACACCTCCGCCAGCACCCTCTCTCAACTACATAAGACCCTAAAATAAAATGGTGCACGAGATTCCTGGTCACTTTGGTGGACTTCCTGGCAACAGCCGTACCAAGAGTAACGAGTAACTCAAGGGACTTGTTTTCTCCCCCCCTAACCCCATAACCTAAGGTTTAGATGAGTCTCGATATCCGCGCCATTCTTCAGGGGTTCGCTACAAGTGCGGGTCTTTCTCTCGACGGCGCGTCGATCCGGCGTTCCTCTTCGCGCTTTTGTCTCGGCGTCGAGCACGGTGACTACAACGGAACCGAGCTTTTCGGTGTTGGTACAGACCGGTTCATCTGGATGGCTTTCAAGCCTAATGATGTAGGTCGTCTTCGTCTTTACAGCGGGAACTTCGAGCAGGATGGACTGATCGACATGGCGCTCGATGCTATTCCCGAGCCCGGAACGGCTCCCGATTCCTGGTCGCGATTTCCGCTCGGTGTTGCCTGGATCCTTAAGAAAAAGGGATACAATCTGCGCAGGGGTCTCGACGCGGTGTTGTACGGAAACATTCCCGGCGGCGGCATGTCCCGCTCTGCTTCGCTGACTCTCAATCTCCTGATCTCTTTGGCCGAAGTTAATGGCATCGAATTCCCCTCGCAGATGGGAATCGTCGATCTCGCGCTGGCCGTGGAGAACGAGTACATCGGTTCTCCTTGCGGAAATCTCGACCAGATCATG
Organism: Chthoniobacterales bacterium; assembly: GCA_026461395.1. Classification (GTDB taxonomy): domain Bacteria; phylum Verrucomicrobiota; class Verrucomicrobiia; order Chthoniobacterales; family UBA6821; genus UBA6821. Next base: position 774 of record JAPJNA010000072.1, read on the forward strand.
ATCCTCTTTGCGCGCGAGGGGATGGGAACTCATTATAATCCGGTCAACCGTTCGATCCGTCATGTGCCCCTCGGTGAGGGAGCTCCCGACTTCCAGATCATGAGTCTGGATACCGGAACGATCCGGCCAGGGCTTGAGAAGTCGACCTACAAGATCCGTCACACGGAATGTGGGGAGATGGTGGACCTCTGCCGCGGACCCTTCGGAATTCAGTCACTTGGTGATGTCCGCTCCGAAGAACTTTTCCGGGCGATCCTCTCAAGATTTGGCACGACTCATCCCCATCTCTGCAAGCGTCTCGATTACATCTACCATGCCCAGCTTCGCTTCGAGCGGATGCTTCTGGCCTGGAGTGAAGGGGATATCAAGACGGTCGGTGAGATCTTTCGTGCAGACGGACTCGGACTGCGTGACGACTATCAGATCTCTGGCAAGGAACTAGAAACAATGTGTGACATAGTGCGTACTATTCCGGGTGTTCTCGGCGAGCGAATGCTCGGCGGTGGTGACCGTGGCGCCAGCGGTGCCCTGGTGCTCAGCGAGAGCGAGGCGGCTGTCCGCTCTGCTGTGGATACTGCCTATCCGCGAGGTCATCCCGAGTATGCAGGAAACTATGCCGTTCATTCCTGCAGGATGGTCGACGGAATCAAGACTCTGCCGGGCTGGGAATAGATGTCTGATCTTCGTCCCCACCGCCGCTGGAATCCGCTCACTCGCGAGTGGCTCCTTGTCTCTCCGCACCGCGCTTCCCGCCCTTGGCTGGGTCAGGTGGAGACCGTCAGTGAAGAGCGTCCCTCCTATGACCCCGGCTGCACGCTCTGCCCTGGAAACAAGCGCGTGGGCGGCGAGGTGAATCCTGAGTACAAGGAGACGTTTTTCTTCGGAAACGATTTCCCCTCGCTTCTTCCCCCTATGGAAACTATGGAAACGGAAGCTCCGGCTTCAATCTCCTCACCGCTTTTTCAGTCGAGGGATGTCTCCGGTGAATGCCGAGTGATTTGCTTCTCGCCACGCCATGATCTCTCACTCGCCCAAATGTCTCAGGAGGAGATTGCACGCGTTATCACGACATGGACCGATCAGAGCGCCGATCTTGGAAGCCGAAACCGCTGGGTACAGGTCTTCGAGAACAAGGGCGCGGCTATGGGATGCTCCAACCCCCATCCTCATGGCCAGATCTGGGCGGGAGATTTCATTCCTGAGGAACCGGCCAAAGAAGATCTCTCTCAGAAGGAGTATTTTCGCGAGCACGGGCGGCCTCTGCTGCTCGACTACGCTGCGGAGGAACTCCGTGACGGTTCACGCATTGTGGTCGAGGGTGAGCACTGGTTTGCTGTCGTTCCTTACTGGGCACTCTGGCCTTACGAGACGCTACTTCTCCCGAAGCATGATCATGTTGCCCGCCTGACCTCCCTGCCAGAGAGTCACAAGCTCGATCTCGCCGAGACGATGCGCCGACTCCTGGTGCGGTACGACAATCTCTTCCAATGCTCCTTTCCCTATTCGATGGGGTGGCATGGGGCTCCTTTCCCGACGGCCAATGGTGAGAAAACTGATAAGCGGGAGAATGTTGACGTGTACTGGCAGCTTCACGCCCATTTCTACCCCCCGCTTTTGCGCTCTGCCTCGGTGAAGAAGTTCCTGGTCGGCTACGAGATGCTAGCTGAGGGACAGCGCGATCTCACGGCCGAACAAGCCGCGGAGCGTCTACGCTCGCTTCCGAATCGTCATTACACGACCTGATCCTGGAGAGGGGAAGGTGTCCCTTCCGGCGCCTGTTCCCATATCTGCCTCCTCGCTGTTTGGAGTGGGAGTGGACGTAAGGCCGGGATGCAGGGGAAAATCTGGAACTCAGGAACTCAGGAAAAAATGAGGCAAATTCCAACCATAAGGATCATGAAAGAGGATCAAACCGAAGTTTGCTGCTCCGACTGATGAAATCTTTTCTTTTCTCCCTTCCTGAGTTCCTGAGTTCCAGATTCATTAGTGTCCCTCTTCCCTGCCTCCCCTACTCACGGATGCACCTACTGAAAATAAAGAAGAACCCGATATCTCTTTCGGAGAGCTTGCCCGAGTGCACTTTTCATGGGAAATATGGCGGATCGCACGCCATCGCTACAGTTGGGAAGAGGGTAGGGAACGTCGTCGGAAGCCTTGGTTTCTACGGCTCTGGTTCCTCGTGCCAGTATCGCTCCTAATCCTGACTTCGCTGGGGGCCCTGATCGTCTATGGATGGCTGGTTTCGGAGTTTAAGGCCAAGGCTGACTCCTTTGATCTGGCGAAGATCCCCAAGATGGAGTCGGCGAGTGTCATCCTTGACCGCAACGGTCAGCAGATGGGCAAGATCTTTATCCAGAATCGCCTGCCCATTCCCTATGATCAGATCCCTAAGGAGATGGTGAATGCTGTTGTCGCTGAGGAGGACAATAGGTTCTTCGATCATCACGGCGTCGATTACTTCGGAGTGCTGCGTGCGGCGGTCAGTAATTGGCACCAGGGTAAGGTCAAGCAGGGAGCCAGTACGGTGACCCAGCAGTTGGCGCGAAACTCGTTCGACCTGCATGAGAGGAGCTACCGTCGCAAGCTCTTAGAAATGTTCCTGGCCGAACGCATCGAGGATCATCTTACCAAGGAGAAGATCATGGAGTATTACCTGAATCGCGTTTACTTCGGAAGCGGGTTCTACGGGGTCGAGGCTGCTGCCAGGGGCTACTTCTGGAAGGCTGCCAAGGATCTGAGTGTCGGAGAATGCGCTATGCTCGCAGGCCTGCTCAAGAGCCCCAATTACTACTCTCCCTGGAATAACCCCAAGGGTGCGAAGAAGGTCCGGAATTTCGTTCTCGGTCGCATGAGGGAGATGCACCTGATCACGCGCGATGAGTACGACGGAGCTGTGGAACTAAACCTCTCCGTTCGCAAGAGGACGAATCCGAACAGGGTCTCCTATGCCATTGACCTAGTCCGCCAGCAGGCTATTGCGGCACTGGGATATGACACGGCGATGAACGAGGGGGTGAAGATCGAGACGACCTTCGATGCCAAGCTCCAGACGGCGGCGGAACGAGCGTTGAAAAGCCATCTGACACAAGTTGAGAGCCAACCCGGCTTCGCCCACATCACCTACCAGCGGTACCATCAGATCAACGCGAAGATGGAAGAGGCGGCACAGCGTGGAGAGTCAGTGACTATGCCCCCTCCCGCCTATCTCCAGGGTGCGGTCTTGGCGGTAGATAATGCTACGGGAGGCATCCTGGCTGTTGCCGGAGGACGTGACTTCCTGCACAGCGAATACAACCGGGCCCTCCAAGGACGCCGTCCACCCGGAACACTCTTCACCCCAATGGTGGCTGCTGCCGCCTATGCGAACGGTCTCTTCCCGGGAGAGCCTGTCGATGATGACTGCATCGACAACCACTTCGTGATGATCGGTGGAGTCAACGGCATCCTGGGGGAATGGGGAGTGGAACGTGCTGACAACGAGTATGAGGGGCCAATGCCTTCGAGTGAGGCTGTGGCCCGCGGTAAAAATGCCGCCGTCGTTCGTCTCGGTTATAAAACCGGCCTCGATCAGCTCAACAAATTCTGTAAGGCCGCCGGCATTCGATCTCCGCTCCGAGATGTGGCCAATGCTTATCTCGGTTCCAGCGAGATGTGCCTTGATGAACTGACCCTTGCCTACACGGCCTTCCCAGGTGGAGGGACACGCCCGGCTAAGCTCTTCACAATCACGCGTATCACCGATCAGGAGGGGAATCTTCTCTATGAGAATCCTGCGACCCGTGTCCCAGTCCTCCCTGCCGAGGCAGCATATCAGATGCATTCTGTCCTTCATGAGGCCCTCTTCAAGGCATGTGCTCAGGAGGTGACTGCCTCGGGGATCTCGACGAATACATTGCTGGCGGGCAAATCAGGAACGGCGTACGACTTCACCGACACTTGGTTTGTCGGTTACTCGAGCACCGTGACCTGTGGTGTCTGGGTCGGATTCGACAAGCCTCAGAAGATCTACCGCGGAGCCTTCGGCAAGGATCTTGCTCTTCCGATCTGGGCCCAGGTGATGAACGCTTCTCAGGTATCCTTTCCGTCCAAGTCTCTGATTCTGCCTGCGGGCTTGAAGCAGATCGAGATCTGCAGAAATTCAGGGCTGCTTGCCATCGAGGGATGCCGGAAGCTCCCAGGAATGAATGCTAGGGTTTACGCCACGGATGCCGAGATACCCACTGAGTCTTGCGATATCCATGGGGGAGGGGTGAGGAGTTACAATCGCGACATTGATCAGGCTGAATGGCCCAGGGCGGCCGCAGCAGTAGATCTGACACGTGTTCGTCCGATTCCTATTAATGCACCGACGCTTCTGGCCCAGAATGATCTCTACCGATCGGTGAATCCCACCTTGAGCGTGGGAGCCGCCGAGGATGCGAATATCAAGGTGGCCCGTGCCACTTCACCCGATGGCAAGGATCCAGGAACCGACGGTAAGGGTGGGGCTGGGACGGCAGATGCCACGAATGTGGCCGTTGCTTTGCCAGTTGGTGAAAAAGAGGTGAGGAAGGCGGAAGCTGTCCGTCCCATGGATCTCCCGAGCGCTGTGCCGGTCATGACGATTACTGCACCGAAACCGGCGGAATTTTAGAAAATAGGTACCTCAACGAGTGTGTTTCGGATCTCTCGCTGCTGGCCGAAGTCGCCATGGTTCTCGACAGCGTTTCTTACGACATCTTCCATTCCAATAATGGGATGCACGGATGTCAGCATGGCGAGGAGGAGTACCGCACGCCTTAGATGCCAAGTTGATCTACGCCACAACCACCGCCCTCAAACTCAGCACCCCTGTGCCTCAGTGTATTCCCTGCTATGCTGATGAATGAATAGACGCACGCAAAGGCCATCCGGAACTTCGCCGTGACAATGTCCACTTCAACCCGCAGGGAAGTTCGGTCCATGGGTAGTAGCTCACCGCTGCGAGCAGTAAATTAGTGTCGACGTAGGATTGGCGGCTTTTAGGCAAGATCCTTCTTTTTGAGCCGGGAGATCAAGTTCTTCCTTGAACGCCTGAGATGCGAGAGCATGGCACTCGCCGCTGCCTTGGAGTCATGTTTTTTCAGGGCCGCGTAGATGGCACGATGCTCGACGAGCACCCTTGCTGATCTGCCTGGATCGAGTTCGTGGGTGCTGCGGGAAAAGCTGAGGGAGGGAGCGTTCAGGAGCCCCTTCGCCACGGTGAAGAAGAGGGAGTGTCCCGAGGCCTTGATGATTTCAAGATGAAAATCGATGTCGGCATCCGCGAAGCGGGTGGGATGAGTCAGGTTCCTCTCCATGACCCGGAGCTGCCCCGCAATCGCAGTGAGCGGCCCTCCTCGGGATGCAAGCAGGCGTGCCGCCTCCGTCTCCACGAGGATTCGAAGATCCATCAGTTCGAGGTAATAGATGCCGTTTTGCTGTAAGGTGGCGTAGAGGGAGAGGGAGTTGCCGATGAGTTCCCGGGAGGGGGCAGACACATAGGTTCCGCTGCCCCGACGGCTTTCGAGCATGCCGCGCGATTTGATGGCCTGCAGGCCCTCCCTGACCACGGTCCTGCTGATCCCGAACTCCTGTTCAAGTTCTGTTTCGGAGGGGAGCTTGTCGCCCGGCTTGAGGACGCCGCGCAGGATACTCCCTTCCAGCGAGCGGATCATCGTGGAGGAGAATTGTTTTGGCATTCCCTTCTTTTCTCATCGGCATGGGTGCTTGGCCACAGCAAAGATGCGCTTGACTCCGGGCGCCGGAATTTGAAACTACTCATACAACTTTTTCCCCAATGAATAGCTCCTTCGTCTCCCTAGATAGTTTTTCACTATCCTCTATCTCGCCGCCATGGCCGCGTTTGAGGTCCTCTTTGTAATCTTCCTCTAACCATGCCTAGCCGTTTCGTCCTATGAAAAAAACCCTCATCTCATCGCTGCTGATCCTCCTGACAGGATGCGCCGTCCAGCCCGTCCATCGCTATGCATGGGTAACCGGTCTCCGTCCGGAAAAGGCGGGTCATTACGAGGATCTGCACGCGCATCCCTGGCCATCGGTCACTTCGATGCTCAAGAAGTGCCATGTCCGCGACTACTCCATCTACGAACGGGAGATCGGAGGGAAAATCTATCTCTTTTCGTATCTGGAATACACCGGCAGGGATTTCGACGCTGACATGAAGAAAATGGCCGCCGATCCCGAAACCCGCCGATGGTGGAAAGAGACAGATCCCTGCCAAGCCCCCCTGCCGGATGCGGCCGCCAAAGGTAAGATCTGGAGTGATACCAAGGAAGTCTTTCACCTCAACTGACGCTACCATGCTCCTCACAGACAAGATCATCTTCCTCACCGGCGGTTCCACCGGGATCGGACTCGACTGTGCCAAGGCCTATGCCGCCGAGGGTGCCTCGGTGGTCATCGTCGCACGCAACGGGGCGGAGGCTGAGAGCCAGGCTGCCAAACTCGGGGAGAGGCATCTCGGATTCGCCTGCGATGTCTCCGACGACTCTCAGGTGAAGGCCGCGATCGTGCGCACGCTGGAACGCTACGGACGAATCAATGCCATCCACAACAACGCCGGGATCGCCACGCCCAGTAAGCCGTTGCATGAGACGAGTGATGAGGAGTGGGATGCCCTCTTCAATATCAATCTCAAGAGCGTTCTCTACACAACGCGTCACGGACTTGATGCGCTCAAGTCGTCCCGGGGATGCATTCTCAACACCTCAAGCTTGGTTGGGGTGATCGGGCAGGAGATTCATGCCGCCTACACCGCCACCAAGGGGGGTATGAACACGCTCACCAAGTCGATGGCCCTTGATTATGCAAGGGACGGGGTGAGGGTTAACGCCGTGTGCCCTGCAGGCACCTGGACCCCGATGCTCCGCAAGTGGGCATCCGAACAGCCCGATCCTGCTGGGGTGAACAGCTACTTGGATGAAATCCATCCCCTCGGCTACTGCCCCGAGGGCGATGTGATCGCCGACGCGTGCGTCTATCTTCTTTCCGACAAGGCCCGCTTCGTCACCGGCCACATCATGCACGTGAGCGGTGGAGCGGAACTTGGCTACCGCAGGAGTTCCTAAGCAGTCCACACACCACTGGACATTCCCGACCAACACGACGCGTCACAACCCTCCATGATCAAAAACATCACCACGCGCGACGCGCGCTTCCCCATCGGCTCGGGGCACGGGAGCGATGCCATTCACAAGGATCCTGTCTACTCATACGCCGTCACGGAACTGCACGACGACTCCGGCCTGACCGGGACCGGCCTCGCCTTCACGCTCGGGGAAGGGAACGATCTCGTCTGCCGTGCGGCGGAGTTCTATGCTGCCAGTCTCAAGGGGCGTGACATCGAGGAAGTCATGGCCGATTTCGGTACTATTCAGCACGGGATGGCCGACGAGCAGCAGTTTCGCTGGCTGGGGCCTCATAAGGGTATAGTTCATCTGGCTCTCTCCTCCGTTACCAACGCCTGTTGGGATCTCTGGGCCAAGAAGCGCGGACTGCCTCTCTGGAAGCTCTTGCTCGAACTGACTCCAGAACAGGTGGTCTCCACGCTGGACCTCTCCTACTTGGAGGATGAGTTGACCGCCGCCCAGGCGGTATCGCTCCTCCGCGGAGAGGTGGCCACTCGCGGTTCCCGCATGAAGGTTCTTAAAGAAGGATACCCCGGCTACGACACTTCGGTGGGATGGTTCAACTATTCCGATGAGCAGGTCCGGGAGAACTGCAAGAAGGCCATCGATGCGGGATTCACTGCCATGAAGCTCAAGGTTGGCGCCAAGGATTCCGACCGGGACATCCGTCGCGCCCATATCGTCCGTGATGTGGCGGGCCCTGATGCCCGGGTGATGGTCGACGCGAACCAGCAGTGGACTCTTCCCCAGGCACTCGATGTCTGCGCCAGGCTCTCAGCAATCAACCCCTTCTGGATCGAAGAGCCCACCCATCCCGACGATATTCTGGCCCACAAGACCCTGGCCGATGCCATTGCGCCGTTGAAGCTGGCTCTCGGTGAGCATGTGCCCAACAGGGTGATCTTCAAAAACTACCTACAGACCGGCTGTGCCGGCTTCATCCAGGTGGATGCCGTCCGCGTCGCGGGAGTCTCGGAGTTCTTGGCGGTCAGTCTGCTTTCCAGAAAGTTCGGCATCCCCGTCGTCCCTCATGTGGGAGACATGGGACAGCTCCACCAGCATCTCGTCCTCTTCAACCACATTGGCATGGGCCACGAGGCACTCTTCCTCGAGCACATCCCGCACCTGCGCGAGCACTTCGTCCATCCCGTCCGTGTCGAGGCAGGTGTTTATCATACACCCGAGGAACCGGGAAGCGGCTGCGATCTGAAGTGAGTCACCTCTCATAGGTACTTCCATTAAAATTCCCGAAGGCATCGTCGATGCCCATGTTTGAACTCTGCATCCGCCACGACCAACTCGTCGGGGTGACGGATCTCGCACGGAAGTTTCTCGGAGTCCTCTTCATCCTGGACCATTTTGGAAAGCCCCCCAGTGAAGCAGGGGGAGTTGGAACCATGGAGTTCGCAATTGCGGCAACTCGCGCGGCTTCCCAATGTCAGCTGCAAAGTTTCCGGACTCACGACGGAGGCCGACTGGGAGCAGTGGACAGCGGCTGATCTGAAGCCGTATTTCGAGATGGTGCTGGAATCCTTCGGGCCCGACCGCGTGATCTTTGCCGGCGACTGGCCGGTCTCCACCCTGGCCACGGAGTATCAGCGGTGGGTCGGGATGGTTGCCGAACTCACCTCCTTGCTTTCCGCAGAGGATTCCGCCAAACTATTTTGCTCGAACGCCGAACGGATTTACCGGATTTAGGATACAGACCATTACATTCAAACCCAACCTTTCAATGACCACACCTGCATCCCGACGCTTTGATAACCGTCACGCCCTCGTCACCGGGGGAGGCTCCGGAATTGGTCAGGCCATTGCGCTGAGACTCGCCTCGGAAGGGGCCACCATCTCGATTCTGGAACTCCGACCCGAAGCCGGTGAGGAAACAGCTTCCCTCATCCGTAGGGCGGGGGGAGAGGCGAGCGTTCTTGCTGCCGATGTCTCTGACACGGAATCGGTCCGCACCGCGTTTTCCGGTCTTGAGCGCCTCGATGTCCTCATTAACAACGCCGGTATCGCCCATGTCGGTAACGTCCTCACAACCACGCCCGCAGACCTCGACCGTCTCTATGCCGTGAATGTCCGTGGAGTCTATCACTGCCTCCATTTCGCCGTGGAAAAAATGATCGCGGGTGGGGGAGGAGTGATTCTCAACATGGCCTCGATCGCTTCCAAGGTAGGAATCCCCGACCGCTTCGCCTACAGCATGACCAAGGGAGCAGTGCTGACGATGACTCTCTCAGTGGCCCGAGACTTTGTGGAAAAAAAGATCCGATGCAACTGCATCTGCCCCGCCCGGGTCCATACTCCATTCGTGGATGGCTTCCTGGCCAAGACTTATCCTGGCAAGGAGGCCGAGATGTTTGCCAAGCTCGCCGCCGGTCAACCGATCGGTCGCATGGGCGAACCGGACGAGGTGGCTTCGCTCGCTGCCTTCCTCTGCTCCGATGAGGCTTCCTTCATCACCGGCTCGGCTTACGATCTCGATGGAGGTTTTACTCTCCTGCGTTAAGGGATTTATTCTTCCGCATTCGATTCACGAAACTCAACACCAGCAATACATGAAACTCATCCGATTCGGTCAACCCGGCAACGAACTCTGCGGCGTCCTCCTTCCCGATGGCCGCCAGATTGACGTCTCCTCCTCTTTTTCCCGTTATGACGAGGAGTTCTTCGCTTCGGACGGGATCAACCGCCTGCGAAAGTGGCTTGAGACAAATGTGGTGTCGGCACCGGTTGTGACTGAGGGAACGCGTCTCGGACCATCGATCGGGCGACCCAGTAAAATCATCTGCATCGGCTTGAATTATCGGGACCATGCCGAGGAATCAGGCATGGATGTGCCGGCGGAACCCGTCGTTTTCTTCAAGTCGACGACCGCGCTGACCGGTCCCAACGATGGTTTGGTGATTCCCCGCGATTCTGAAAAAACCGACTGGGAGGTGGAATTGGGCGTCGTAATCGGTAAGACGGCCCGCCATGTCGTCGAATCGGATGCCATGAATTATCTCGCCGGATATGTCCTTCATAACGACTACAGCGAGCGGGCTTGGCAGCTCGAACGAGGAGGCCAGTGGGTGAAGGGAAAGAGCGCCGACACCTTCGCCCCTCTCGGACCATGGCTGGCGACGGCTGATGAGATTACCGATCCCCACAATCTCCGACTCTGGCTCAAGGTCAACGGGGAGACCAAGCAGGATGGAAACAGCAGCAACCTCATCTTCAAGATCCCCTTCCTTATCTCCTACCTGAGCGGTTTCATGACCCTGCTGCCCGGTGACGTTATTTCGACGGGCACTCCCGCTGGAGTTGGACTCGGATTCAAACCGCCTCAATATCTCAAGCCCGGCGACATCATTGAACTCGGCATAGATGGCCTTGGCACCCAAAAGCAGACTGCTCAGGCGTTTGCTTGAGAAACAATCAGCTCCGGATCGTCCCCTCGTTCAGACCCAAAGAGCCTGAACTGCCGTCACTGCGCGGAGGTACAGCGGGTGGCGTCCTCCACGGGAGAGTTCGGCCAGGAGAATCTCGCGGGTTTCTTCACGGGGTGCGCAGACCATCCTGCTGGTGGGTGCGATGCTCGTTCCCTGCGCTGTGGTGACATAGAGATCGGAACCCGATTCTCTCAGGAGATGAAACTCCGCATTCTCGGAAATGAGGTTCATGCGGGAGATGCTTGCTCCCTCGGCCTCTTTCAGTTCCACGCTAACGATGTCGCCATGTGCATCACGGAACTCCGGATTGGCCGATGTATTGGAGAGGCTCCATCCGAGGCGGTCGGCCAGCCATCCCAGCAGGAGCAGAGCCGTGGTGCGCGATCCATGGGCATAATCGAGTTCCAGTTTTCTCAGGAGCTGAAGCTCGGACAAGTTGCCGGGAATGTCAAAGATGGCAGCCAAGGCCTGGCGTACGGGAAGGGAGCGTGCCCAGTTTAGATCGCAGAGTACGGTGCGGGCTTCGGCGAGTCCGGCGATCTGTCTGATCAAACCGAATTGTTCCTTGGGATTCTTCCAGTGCCTGCTGTCAAAAAGCAACCTGTCAACCCAGCGCCAGAGCTTGCCATCAATGGGGGGACGGAAATCGGCCTGCCACCAGAGTACCAGCGGCAGGTCAGAATCGAGATGCGAGAATACGACGCTTTGAAGGGAACGAGCTGCCAAGCCGGCAAGCTGAAAGCAGATCTGCTCGCTGCAGACGGAGCCCCCCTTGGCCCCTCTCAAGTAGCAATGCATGGTGATCCACGCATCGGCGCTGCTCCCTTCGGCCTTGGGATCGGCCTCAATAAGGATGGCCCGCATCGCGTGCTCACCCGCGATCCCTCGGATTGTCTCAGTGTTACGCTCTAGGGACCCAGGCTTCTCGTTATAGATAGCCAGGTTGATAAGGGATGCGCGGGTCTTGCTCTCGCCGCTCTCCTCCCAGAGTTTACCAAGTGCTTTTTCGATGCCGCCGATCGGCACTGGGATGCCGGGAATAAAGCTCACATTCTCCTCCAGGTGACGCCGTGACGTGCGGCCAACTCAGCCGCCTCTGCCGGCCCCCAGGATCCGGCGGTGTGGAAGGCAAGATCGTCGGAGCGTGTCTTCCAGGCCTCTTCAATCCCGTCCACGAAGGCCCAGGCCTCCTCCACTTCGTCGCGTCGTGCGAAGAGGGTAGCGTCGCCCGACATCGCGTCGAGCAGGAGACGCTCGTAGGCCTCAGGGGTGGCTTTACCGAAGGAGGTTCCGTAATGAAAGTCCATCTTCACGGGCTCGATACGCAGGCTGGAGCCGGGCATCTTCGCGCTCATGCGGAGGGAGATTCCCTCATCAGGCTGGATGCGTATTACGAGGACGTTCTCGTCGAGGCCTTCGCCGCTCCGGTTAAAGAGGACGGGTGGTACGCTCTTGAATGTAATGGCGATCTCCGTGCCGCCCTTGGGCATACGCTTGGCGGTGCGGATGAAGAAGGGGACTCCCGCCCAGCGCCAGTTGTCGATGTTCACCTGAAGGGCCACGAAGGTCTCAGTGGTCGAATCCTTAGGAACCCCATCAGCCTCGCGGTACCCGGGAACGGGTTGGCCGTTGATCAATCCGGCTGTGTATTGGGCTCGCACGACATGGTTGAAGACATCATCACCACGGAGTGGTCGTAGGGAGCGCAAGACCTTCACCTTCTCGTCGCGGATCGCATCGGCACTCAGGCTTGTGGGAGGCTCCATGGCCGTCAGGGTGAGGAGCTGGAGCAGATGATTCTGGATCATGTCACGCATGGCTCCGGAGGTATCGTAGTAGCCGGCGCGTCCCTCGACGCCTAGCGGCTCGACCGCCGTGATCTGGACGTGGCTGATGTGATTCGAATCCCAGAGCGATTCAAAGATCGAATTGGCGAAACGCATCACCATGATGTTCTGTGCGGTTTCCTTGCCCAAATAATGATCGATTCGGTAGGTGTCGCACTCTGGGAAGACCTCGCTGACAAGGGTATTGAGAAGCTGTGCGCTCTTGAGATCCTTGCCAAAAGGCTTCTCGACGATCACGCGGGCCCAGCTTCCCGGATTAGCGGTGCTGAGTCCGCTTTCACGAAGGTGGCTTAAAATGACCGGGAACTGGTCGGGTGCGACGGCCAGGTAATAGAGGCGGTTGCCAGCGGTGCCACGGTTGTGATCAGCCTCATCCATCTGTTTCGCAAGTGTTGTGTAACCCTCTGCCTGATCGAAGGGGCTCTGGTGGTAGATGATCGATGAGGCGAACTGTGCCCAGAGCTCTTCGTTGAGCGGAGTGCGGGAGAACTTGCGCGTCGATTCCTCCAGCTCCTTGCGGAACTGCTCGGAGGTCTTTTCTCGTCGGGCAAACCCGATGATCGTGAGGGCTGGTGGTAGCGCTCCCTCGGCGGCCAGATTATAGAGCGCCGGGATGAGCTTGCGATGGGTGAGGTCACCGGTCGCCCCGAAGATGACAAGCGTGCAGGGCTCTGGTGAGATGCGGTTGGCGATCCCCTCACGGAGGGGGTTGACGATTGGAGAAGGCATGGGAAATGAAGGATGAGACCTGAAACTTGAAAGCTGAATAAAGAGACGTATTAGAAAAAATGATACGAGCTATACGGAAAGTGTGGTTGCGTCCGAAGGATGAAACAATTCTGGGAGGTAAGGGAAAGGAGGATTGGCAGTTTTCTGATTCCCTCCCCTTTCAGGTTTCAAGTTTCAGGTATCAGCTTTTGTTTCGCCTCCCCGTCAGGGGAGAGGAAACCGTGCCGTGAAGGCTGTGACTTCCTTTCGAAGTTTCGCAAGGGCACCCTCATCGTTACGGGCCTTGAGGCCTGTATCGATGAAGTCGGCAACTTGCATCATTTCCTCCTCCTTGAGTCCACGTGTGGTCATGGCCGGAGTGCCAAGGCGGATACCGCCGGTCTTGGAGATAGGCTCGGTGTCGAAGGGGATGGCGTTCTTGTTGACGGTGATAGCCGCTTTATCAAGTGCCTCTTGCGCCTCGAGACCATTGATTCCCTTGGAACGCAGATCAACAAGGAGGACATGGTTGTCAGTGCCTCCGGAGCTGATCGTGTAGCCGAGCATACTAAGGCGTGCAGCAAGCGCCTTGGCATTGAGGACTACTTGCTTTGCGTACTCCTTGAACGAAGGCTGGAGTGCTTCATGAAAGCAGACAGCCTTGGCCGCGACGACCTGCATGAGAGGCCCTCCCTGAACGCCGGGGAAGACTTGTCCATCAATCTTCTTGGCATACTGTTCCTTGCAGAGGATGAGGCCGGAACGGGGTCCACGGAGACTCTTATGCGTGGTTGTCGTGACAAAGTCGGCGACAGGAACGGGATTCTGATGGACACCACCTGCAACGAGGCCTGCGATGTGCGCCATATCAACGAAGAGGTAGGCTCCGACGGAGTCGGCAATCTGACGGAGTCGCACAAAGTCGATCTCGCGAGGGTAGGCGGAAGCGCCGGCCGTGAGCATCTTCGGGCGAACTTCCTCGGCCTGCTTGGCAAGGGCATCATAGTCGATACGGCCATCGTTCTGCGAGACGCCGTAGTGGGTGACCTCGTAGAGCTTGCCGGAGAAGTTGGCCTTGTGTCCGTGGGTCAGGTGACCGCCATGCGCCAGATCCATGGTGAGGATTTTGTCGCCGGGTTGGAGGACGCTGAAGTAGACGGCCATGTTGGCCTGGCTGCCGCTGTGGGGTTGAACGTTGGCATGCTCGGCTCCGAAAAGCCTCTTCGCACGTTCGATAGCGAGTCGCTCGACGACATCGACATGCTCACACCCGCCATACCAGCGGCGTCCTGGATAACCCTCGGCGTACTTGTTGGTGAGGCAGGACCCCTGGGCCTCCATGATGGCCTCGCTGGTGAAATTCTCTGAGGCAATGAGCTCGATGTGTTCGAGCTGGCGATGATGTTCGGCCGCGATGGCTTCGGCGATCTCAGGATCGGTCTTCGCTAGGGCGCTGGTGGAGTCGAGTGAGGAGTGGGAGTCTGTTGCTTGTGACATGGTGATAGAAGATTGATCCACAAAATCGCGGATTTGTACCAGCGCGCTTTTAATGACATCACGGC
>JAPJNA010000073.1 GCA_026461395.1 Chthoniobacterales bacterium
GCTCTTCGCTGTATCTGCTTTTTTTCATGTTGTTCTGCTCTCCTTATTGCCCAGCAGAACTTCATTTTTCAACTGTCCCGTTTATGGGGGTCAGGTCACTACGGATATCTCGGATCTGCGTGTCAACATCAGGCAATGTTTCATTCATGGATGGAAATTATGCATGCCTTGCTCAAAAGCAAGAGCCTATACGCCTCATAGTTCCTTCCCCCACTTGAGGGCGTCGCGGAGGATACGCGATTCCGAGGCCACTGATAAAAAAATCCCAGCAAGGCGTGTGCGGTAGTCACTGATCAGTCTCAGGGCGTCCTCTCCCATTTCCTTCCCGGCGAAGAGTTCGGGTGAGGAGGCTGCAAAGTTCAGGCCGATCTGGAGATCGGTGGCTGGGAGTGGGAACCCGAGGTCGATGTTGGAGAGGAGCAGGCGGCGATCGGGATCGGCGGCTACGGAGCAGGCATCGAGCATCCAGGTTGGAGAGCTCTGCGAATCCAGATGAAGAACCTCGATCAGCTTTCGTTCCACAGCCCAGAACTCGCGAAGAGATTCCTCGCTTACGCCGAGCACACGAAGGTGCAGGATCTTCCGGAGAAATGCCTCGTACCCCTCGGAATAACTCTCCAGCACAGGCAGACCAAACCGCTTCTGCACACCGGCAATCCACACCGCCGGCCTCCCCAATCTCTTCGCCAGTTCCGTCATGCTCGTCATGGTGCTTTTCTTCTGTATTTCCTAACAGCCTAACAGTCTTCAGCCTAAATTCCTGATCCGTCCTGCGGTCATCTCCGGGACGGATCTTCTACCTCTCCACGTTGCATGCAGGGCGATCCGGAGCGGAGCTGAACATGGAGACGCCCCCGAGTGGGTTGGGTTGGACGTGGATAACTTCACGGTCGGTGAAGATGACCGCGCTGCCATGACCATCCGTCGAAACGGTGGCGAGTTGGGCGTTGTTCCGGATCATCTGCTGCCGGGGAATCCCGTCAGCGGGTGTGGCGATCGCCTGATTGATGGCAACGGTGGTGGTGAGATCACCGGCCTGCAGGGGCGCGGCGGCTAATAAGCCAAGAAGGAATAGTGTTTTCATAGGAACACCATCCTAGCACCTCCACCAGACACCAAGTGTCCTAGGCTCTTATTTCGTTCGTGAAGCTTTCGACGGCAAAAGTCGCGGATCCAGAATGAAACGATCAGGCTTCCGGATTCGTACTTTTAGGAAGTCCTGATGAGAGGGATTCAGGATGTAGTTGGTCTCCTGTGTAATGATGGCGCTCGGGACGGCAAGAACAGCGGACTTCATTTTTTCGAGCCAATGGTCTCCAACGTGCTGAACCGACGGCGGCACGGGCTCGGAACGCCATCTCGCGGGAAGCGCCCCGGGATCAAGATGGTGCACAAGCTTTGAGTCGAACTCGACTGGGTAGACTAGATAGGGCAAGACAATCGGTGGGTTCAAATGGACAAGTGATTCCAGCGCGGCGAGAGAGAGGCTGCCACTAGTATAGACAGCAAGACGACCTCGGGAGTTCCATCTGCCGCCGTATTTTCTGGCCCCCTCGCCCGAAAAGGCTCCTTCGGCATGGCGCTCCTGAACGATACGCCAAGCCCTAATCATCATGAGAAGACTCCGTATTCGATACGTCCGAGCAAATCCTCGACCTCGCGGGCTCCGATTTCGGTGCGCGCATAATCAAGAGGGATGGCACCTCCTAGGCCATGCTGGGGAGACCCCAGCCAATCACGGGCGTCCTGTTCGGTGCCAAGAGCCTGAACAGCCATACCCATCAGTCGCGCAAAACGGACGAGGCGGTCAGATTCATCGCTGGTCAGGCGTCCCTGTCCTTTTCGGCGGTGGAGGGTTGGCCGGGAGATCCCGACACGGACTGCAAGCGATTCCATTGGGATGCCGAGGCTTGTGCGCAGCATGTCCAACTCAGCAAAGGGGAGGCCTTTCTCCAGCTCATGAATCAGCGTATTGGGAGAAAAGCGAGTTTTAGGTCCCTTCGATCCAGAGATGCAGAACCGCACAACTCCGACGGTCGGGCCCCCAGAAGATCTGAGTTTCTTGCTAACGCGCGCGCGCGAAGATTTCGTGGAGGCTTTACGAGGGGTGAGGAGAGTGCTCATATGAAACTATTAATAGTCTCAAACAATCAGATGTCAACGGGCGGCTGTTCTTTTTTCAGATTACGTTCTTTCGTCGAACTTACGGAGCACACTACCGCCGAAGGCAAGGATGCGGGGCGCGCTCATGCTACGAGATCAATACATCATCATGGGGCCGCCGAAGAAGGGATCCATCATGCTGCCCCATCCGGCATAGTCGTCCGCCAGAAGTTTATCTTCTTTGTCGGCGGCCTGATCAGGAATAACGACCTTGGAATAGAGGATGTGCTGGTAGCGCTCGAACTGGGGATTGCCACCAACAAGCAGGAGGTTCTTACGAGGGTTTGAGAAGACGAACAGGGTGTGCCCCTTCCGGGTCATCTTCGTGATCTTGCCAGGAGAGAGAGACTGAACTTTGGAGATCTGGGAGGGTGTTGTCGGTCTTACGGCTTGGAAACCGGCTTCGCGCAGGAAGTTCTCCTTCTGTTGCAAATGGGAGGTGCAGGCCGGGAGAAGTAGGAGCGGAAGAATGAGGATCGAGAGACGTGGGAGAAGTTGTTTCATGAGAAGAGGATTCTCTTGTAGGGAGGGATCCTATGCGAGTCCAAGAAAACATGCGGCAGAGGGTATATGACGACGGATTAAAACTCGGTTCTGCGCCGCAAGCTGGCATGATCCTGCGATGAAATCCGATCAGGACCTCTACAAGCAACTACGGGATCTGCCCAAGGAGGAGCTGTGGGCTCGTGAAGTGACCCGCTTTGATGCGGCACAGGCCCGTGAGCGGCTGGAGCGCGTGGCTGTGATCCGAGCGGTCGGGATGATCTTTTCCCGATTCGGGACGGATGAGGAGCAGGCCGTAGTTCGAGCCTGGCTGATCAACCTGCTAAAGGATCCTCAGGAAAAAATCCGCCGGTATGCACTGGCTGCGCTGCCCAAGATCGGTGCGGGCGAGGTGGGGGAACGCGAGATACTGGCACTGCTAAAAACCGGTAATAAGGATAAGGAGGGTAGGGAGACCCGTTATCTCGGACGCGCGCTGGAGAAAGTCGGCGGCGAAGCGACGCTTGCTTTGATCGAGGAGGGGATAGAACTGCCGGCGATGACGGTTCAGAAAGTGAAGGCGGGTGTTTCGCGCAGGGAGGATGCTGGAGGCGTTCTTCTCGACGCTCTTCTTCCCCTGCGTCATGGGGATGCTGACATGAGGGTGCTACTACGCTGCCGACGCGGTCTGGAGGATTTCGTCCGCGATGAGGCGGCTGAAAAGCTCTCTACCATGCAATGGATGATCGAATCGACCAAGCCCGGCTGCGTCACACTCAAGCCCCTGAAGGAGTTCAAACTGGCTTCTCTCTACCAGCTCCGATGCTTTGCCACGGTGGCTTTTCCCCTCGGAACAGTAAGCGGAGAGGAGGGACCGAAGTGGGTCGAGCCCTTGGCCCGCTGCATCGCCTCGGAGCGAGCCCGGGATCTCATGCTCAGCGGCTCAGAGAATGCACCGCGCTATCGGTTGGAATTTGCGGGAGGCGGCCATCAGCGTGGTGCCATCCGTCAGGTGATCGATCGTGCCTACGCCCTCTGCCCTGAGATCCTGAATGATGCGCGGAAGGCGCCCTGGTCGATCGACGTGATGGCTGCTAACCGGGGTGAATCTTCTGTCGAGCTGCGTCCACGGCTCTATCCCGACCCGCGTCTGGGCTACAGGCAGGACGACATTGCTGCCGCCTCGCATCCCCCACTGGCAGCCTGTATGGCGAGTCTAGCTGGATTTTGCGATGACGAGGTGATCTGGGATCCCTTCTGTGGTTCAGGGCTTGAGCTTATCGAGCGGGGACTGCTGGGCGGTGTGACATCTGTTCATGGCACGGATCTCGATCCCAAGGCGATCGAGGTGGCCCGAGCCAATTTTGAAGCAGCAAAAATCGAGGGAATGGAAACGGCAACAACAAGCTCGTTCACGGAGTGTGATTTTAGGGACGCACCCATTACTCCCGGCAGTATTTCCCTAATCATCACGAATCCCCCACTAGGCAGGCGTGTCCGCATCAAGGATATGCAGGGGCTCTTTGCGGATCTCTATGCGGCGGCCTCCCGCGCGCTCCGCCCGGGAGGAAGGCTGGTTCTGGTGAATCCCCTGCGAACCGAACCCCAGGATCCGACCCTGCATCGGGAATACCAGCAGACGGTTGATCTCGGGGGATTCAACTGCCGTCTGGAGATGTATAGGAAGGTTGGAGCAGGAAAATTGGGAAAATCATTTAAAACTTCTCACAAGGGTCAGGCCGAAAAGAAAAAACAGGCTACTTCGAAGCTCAAGTTCAAGAACGAGCCCGATGAAAAGAAGGCGCCCGCTCCGGCTCCTGCATGGTGGAGTAAAGGGGGTCACTCCAACAGCCGCGAGACCCGGCGACGCGCCCGGATCTAAGCCCCCGGATCGCCGCTATCACGACATAAATGGAAAAGTCCTTTGAGGAGCTCGATTACTGCGAGACGCCGCTGGGTGAGCTGATTCTGCGGAGGCGCAAGATTCCGATGCTGGAGAACCAGATGGTCCACGAGATCATACTCAACGGGGAGTTCCTGATGAGCAGTCTCTTTTATGTGGTCGAGGAGGCACTAGCCGATCTGGGCCTGGCTGCCGTGGAGGTCCCGGAGGGGGAGAAGCTGGATGTGGTTGTGGGAGGCTTGGGGTTGGGATACACCGCCGCCGCCGCACTGAGAAATGTGGGGAATGGAAATCCGAGAGTGGGATCCCTCAGCGTCGTGGATTATCTGGAGCCGGTGATCCGGTGGCATCAGAGCGGTATGGTACCGCTCGGGGCGGGGCTCTCCGCCGATCCGCGGACACGCTATGTGGAGGGAGATTTCTTTGCGCTCGCGGCGAATCCTCAGACGGGATTCCATTCAGAATCCCCGGGAGCGAGATTCCACGCGGTTCTCCTGGACATCGATCACACTCCCCAGCACTGGCTGAATCCACGCCATGCCGCTTTTTACACCGTGGAGGGATTGCAGACGTTGAGAGAGCATCTGCATCCGGGTGGGGCCTTCGCCATGTGGTCAGACGAGTCGCCGGACGAAGAGTTCTGCTCCAGACTCCGGGAGGTCTTCGAGCGAGTGGAGGCAACGGTGGTGAGCTTTCCAAACCCCATCCGCGGCGGGGAATCCACCGGAACCGTCTATGTTGCGGTGAGCGGACGCTGAGGCATCCTCTAGTTCATCAGCCAGCTTCTGGAACGATCACTTGGGCGTCTATAAATACAAGGGGTCGCGCACAGGGGCAGAGGCGCAGAGACGCAGAGAGAAAAAACAAAGCATTAGGAAATGAGCAGATGGTCACCATGACTCATCCCAAAGCAGCCTAAAGATCCTTACCTAGTGCATCTTCTAGTCAATCTGTCGCTTGAGGGGAGACTGCATGATTAATCTGGAACTCAAGAACTCAGGAAGGGAAATGCAGAACCAAACCGTCGATTGGGTGGAAATCATGCCCTGGAGAAAGATGATCTCTCTACAGAGACTGTCTGCTTAGGGAGCATGGAGCGAGAGTTCCATATTCTCTCATAGCAGGCACACTCTTCTCCAACCGCGATTTTTCTGATGCAACGGATGCGAAGCAACGGCCAAGCAAGCAATTCCTGAGTTCCATATTAATTCTCTCTCCTCGGCGGGAGAATTATTTGGTCTGCAGTTCAGCAAAAGCCGCCAAGGTCTCCTCGACCGTGATGTCGGTGACTCTTCGGGAAGATTTCTGGAGCGCGACGTAGGGAACACCCCAAGGATGCCACTCTGGCAAAAAGCTGCCACCGAAGAAGCAGACAATCGGTTTATTCAAGGCTGCGGCGATATGCATTGCTCCGCCATCACTACAGATCATTTGATCAGCAAGCGAAACGGCGGCAACCAGTTCCTTGATCGTTGCGGTGGGACAGGAAAATACCGGCAGGCTGTGAAGCCGCGTCAGGATGCGTTCGGCTTTATCGTCATCACCGGGATGCATGGCGTCGTCCTCGGCTCCTGGGGACCACAACAGCAGGATCTGGTTGTCCCCAGAGGAGGTCATGGCCCTGGCTAGTTCGATGAATGATTCCTCAGGCCATCGCTGGAGAGGATTTCGAGAGCTCAAGTGAAGCGCCACGAATGGCTTGTCCGAGTTCCATCCCAAGGCTTTCAGTCGGTCGCTCGCGCTTGCAACCAAGGCTGCGTCTGGAAAGAGCTTCGTGGCACCCAGAGCCTCTTCAATGCCAAGTGGGGTTCCGAGTCTTGCCATCTTGGAAACCTCATGCTCCTCGAAGCCGTTGTGATCGGGAGCCAGAACATCGGGCTGACGGTGGTCCGGTTCTCCGGGCTCGCGAAACCCAAGTAATTGTTTCCCGCCGAGCGTGTGGGCGTAGCGCCAGCCTCCGTTTGCCAGGATGATATGATCGAAGCGGCGCTTGCGAATCATGCGGAGAAGTCGCCAGCGGTTCCAGAGCATCCCTAGCCTTCCGTATCCATGGCTCTTTTGATTCTTCTTAAGAAAAACTAGGGTCTCATCCACATCGGGATTTCCATCCAGAACATCCACATTGTAACTGCTGGCCAGAACCGAGATCCGTGCATCGGGATACTTTCTGCGCAGCCCATGAAGCAGGGGTGTGGTACAGATCAGATCGCCGATGTTATCGCGCCGGATGACTAGGATCTGAAGGGGAGTGTTCACGGACGCCGAAGGCGAGATTTAGCCAAACTAGACGCGGAAGTCTTTCACGAGCAAGGCCTCCAGATCCTCCATGGCGACCTTGAGTTCATCATGAACCGGTGTCTGGTCGGCGCCCTTCGGAAGAGTGAGTGCATTTGCCACACGATGGGCGAGCGAGCGGTTAGGATTGGTCTCGGCAATCTGACCCATGATAACCGTGACATGTGATACCTTCTCACGAGCCGCGCGGATTTTTTCCAGAGCAATCTCCTCGGTGACTTCGCCCGAGAGAACCTCTCGGAGCTGACGGCAGTCAAAGGCCCGGCAGCGGGCCGGACGATCCTCGTAGATCAGGCAGGAGCATTTCCCCGACACTTCGCGATGTGCCGAGCAGGGCTGGAGGAAAAATTCGACCCCCTTCTGCTTGCGAATCTTCAGTCCCAACGCAGAAAGTCTTCTGGGTTGGTCTCCCGTCTGGAGCTCGACCGTGTGAAAGAGCACGCCGTCACAGCACATGCCGCAGCTACTGCAGAGATCCTCTGTGCTCCGCGCGGCGGTCGTGTCACTCATCCCTTATTTCCCCTGATATGAAGAGCGGCCTAAGAATTTTTAGGACTGGGCCTGAGATGCCAGGATCTCGCTGATCGCCTTCGCAAAATCGCCGAAGCCGGAGTCGGGGACGATCACGGTATTGCGTCGCCCTTGGTTCTCTTCGGTGATGCGGAGGAAGCGGCCACGATCGTTCTCACGGACCTCAAGGCGGAAGAACTTCCGCTCCACCTGAAGCTCGCGGCTCTCGAGGACATTGTCTTGGGCATACTGGCGGTAGGCGCCTGAGTAGGAGGAGTTCTCTTCTTCGTACATGGGGTCATTAGTTCTAAGATCGGCAACTTGTAAAATCAAACGGATTGTCAGAAGCGGTAATTATCCCGCAGAGGAGCGAAGGCGTAGAGAAAGAGCGAAACATGGAAATTTGAAATAAAGAGAGGGGGAATCCATGGCGCAGGTTTTTCGACCCGAAACGAATCTCCCACATCATTACCTCTGCGCCTCTGCGCCTTTGCGCGAGTCAATCTGTTATTCCAGAAAGCTCCGGAGCAGGGCCATCGCCTCCACATCCTCGGCAAGGTCTTTCCCCTTGGGGGTTTCGAGGATCTTCGGGATCGCTGCAAGTCCCTTGGCTCGCATGATCCAGCGGAAGGTATCCAGTCCGATCAAACCTTTGCCGAGATTGTCATGCCTATCGACTCGTGAGCCGAGCGCGGCCTTCGAGTCGTTAATATGGAGCAGGGAGAGATGTTTCATCCCAATCACCCGATCGAACTCCGCGAAGGTCGTCTCGGCCCCGCCGGGTGCCGAGAGATCGTATCCGGCGGCGAAAACATGGGCTGTGTCGAGACAGACCTCCAGGCGCTCGCGATCCTTCACTCCAGCCAGGATCGCCGCGATTTCCTCGAAGCGCGCTCCGAGGCAGGCACCTTGACCGGCTGTTGTTTCCAAAGTGATGCGCACCTTCAGATCCGGGTGATCGGCGTGCAACCTGTCAAGATTGCGAATAACACAGGCGACGCCGGCCTCAATGCCCGCGCCGAGATGGGAGCCGGGGTGGAGGACAAGCGAGCGGATGCCAAGTTGCTCACAGCGAAGCATCTCGTCGGCTAGGGAGCGCAGAGATTTCTCATGATTCTCAGTCCCCTCGACCCCGAGGTTGATGAGGTAACCGGCATGCGCTACCACGGCTTCCACCCGTCCCCGCAGGGGATGATCAGTGAAAGCCCTCGCATCCGCCTCAGGCAGGGGCTTGGCAAACCACTGCATGTTGTTCTTCACGAAGATCTGCATGGCCGTGCAGCCGATCCCGACACCACGGTCGATAGCTGTTGCAACTCCGCCGATCGTCGGCACATGCGAACCCAGCAGCGGTAAGGAATCGGAAGATTTTTTTGATGGCATTGCTCTGGATCCTAACGAGCCACCCCCCCTAACTTCCAACTCCTAACTTCCAACTCTCGACCACACCAGTTATGCAAGAAGGATGCTCAAGCCAAGTCGCGACCTGCTCGCTTACACGCTCCCCTTTGTGCTTTTCATGGTCGGGCTGGCCGCTGTTTCTGCCGCCAAGGCGCTGGGGATCACCTCATTCTGCGGAGTGGTTCTTGACCCGATGTACTGGATCTATCCGATCCAAAGCAGTGTCTGCGCTGTGGCAGTGCTCTGGTTTTGGAAGAACTATGATTTCAGTGGAACCACAGGCGGGAAACTCCTGATCGGTACGGCCATAGGTCTTTTGGTGCTCGGACTCTGGGTCGCGCCGCAGGAGCTTTTCCATCAGCCGAGACGGATGGATGGATTCGACCCTGGAGTCGTTGCTGGCCTAACCCCATGGATGCTAGTGGCCCGATTTGCACGGCTTGTGCTGGTGGTGCCATTGGTTGAAGAACTGTTCTGGCGCGGCTTTTTGCTGCGCTTTCTGGTCAATGAGGATTTCACGAAGCTGCCCTTCGGGAGCAGTTCCCGCTTCAGTTTCTGGGCAGTGGCGGTTGCCTTCACCCTGGTTCATTCTCCGGCCGACTGGCCCGCCGCCTTCTTGACCGGAGTTCTTTTCAATCTTGTGGCCACTCGAACGAAGAGCCTCGCCGCCTGTGTCACAGCGCATGCTGTGGCAAACCTGGGGCTGGGTTTCTACATTTGTGCCACACGCCAGTGGGGATTCTGGTAGAGTCGAATCCATGAAGGTTGGCATCGCCCAGATCAACACGACAGTCGGTGATTTCGCCGGAAATTCCGCGCGGATTCTGGCTGCCTATCATGAGCTGGTCGACCAGGGTGCCGATCTGGTGGTGACACCCGAGCTCTCGATCACGGGTTATCCTCCACTAGACTTGATTTTTGCCGGGGAGTTCGTGGAGCGGAATCTGGAGACGCTTGCCGGGATCCAGACAGCCATTGGTGAGGTGCCTCTTCTTGTGGGATTTATCGATAGGAATATGACTGGCCACGGGAAGCCGTTCTACAACGCCGCCGCGCTTTTATGCAAAGGGGCCGAACCCGTCATCATCCACAAGAGACTGCTTCCCACTTATGATGTCTTCGACGAGGCCCGCTACTTTGAGCCCGGCCCGGCCTCTACACCGATCGAGATTGCAGGGAAAAAAGTCGGCATAACAATCTGCGAGGATCTCTGGACCCCGGAGTTCTTACCCGGACCACTCTACCGCGTCGATCCCCCTGCCGATCTGGTGAATGAAGGGGCCGAGATCCTGATCAACCTGAGCGCTTCGCCCTATCACTATGGAAAACCGACCCAGCGGCTTCAGATGTTACATGCTCAGGCCAAGCGATTTGGGTTACCCATCTATTATTGTAACTCGGTGGGTGGGAATGATCAGCTGGTCTTCGACGGGCATTCGGCGGCCTTCTCTACCAGAGGCGAGCGTGTTCAGGAGATGTTGGGATTCGGTGAGCAACTTCTTGTTATTGAGGAACCTACGGATGCATTCCGTGACGATGGCCGCGATCAACTCGGCGAGCTGTACAGGGCACTCGTGCTAGGGCTGCGTGATTATTTCCGCAAATGCGGATTCAAGAGTGCGGTTCTGGGACTGAGCGGAGGGATTGATTCCGCTTTGACGGCCGTTCTGGCCGTGGAAGCTCTTGGAAAGGAAAATGTCACCGGTGCGGCCATGCCCGGCCCCTATTCCTCCGAAGGGAGTATAAAAGATGCTTCTACACTTGCAGAAACCCTTGGCATCAAGTGCCTTAACATTCCAATCACGAATTCCTACGAAGTGATGAAGTCCGGCTTGAGGGAAATCTTTGAAGGCAGGCCCGAGGATGCCACCGAGGAGAATCTGCAGGCTCGTCTACGCGGGGTCACGATGATGGCTCTCTCCAACAAATTTGGTAGCCTTTTGCTGACCACCGGGAACAAGAGCGAGCTGGCCGTGGGCTATTGCACCCTCTACGGCGATATGTGTGGCGGTCTGGCGGTTATTTCTGACCTGCCCAAGACGCTGGTCTACGAGCTTGCTAGCTGGATTAACAGAGGAAAAGAGATTATTCCCGCCGCGACCATCACGAAGCCACCAAGCGCCGAACTGCGTCCGGATCAGACAGATCAGGACAGCCTGCCTCCCTACGATCTGCTCGATGCCATCCTCGCTCTCTATGTGGAGGAGAATCTGCCTATTCGTGAGATCGTGGCGCGGGGTTATGATCAGGAACTGGTGCGGCGCATCACCGGCATGGTTGATCGCAATGAATACAAGCGCGAGCAGGCTGCTCCAGGCCTGAAGGTAACGGGACGCGCCTTTGGCATGGGCCGTCGCCTTCCCCTTGCGCAGCGCTATAGTCCCTGATCGCTGGGTCGGAGAGGTTATGGAGGTGGATAGAAAAATACTCTTCTCGGGATCGGCGGATTCTTCTTGCGACTGGATCTCAATCTCAATCATTCTTCTAGATCCGTTCCTGTAATACGACGACCATTTCATCCTAGCCCGCACTCATGCCCACGAATCCCATCAGTATCTTTCTCAAGGGAGGGCCAATCATGGTACCCATCCTTATTGTTTCACTGCTTGTGACCGCGACCATCATCGAAAGGATCGTTTTCCTAATCAGGCATCATCGTGATCGTTCTCCCCACACGCTTCGTGAGATCTTTGCCAACGTGGAGCACGGACGGCCAAATGAAGCTTTAAGAGTGGGTGAGAAATCC
>JAPJNA010000074.1 GCA_026461395.1 Chthoniobacterales bacterium
CCCTGTCCGCTTTGGAACCGAAGCATTCCGGTCTCTCCGCCGATGCCACAGGGATAGAGCAATGTCTCGATGCCCTCTGCTGTGTAGCGGGTTGACGCATCGACCAGCTTCCGGAAATTGATCATGTCAGGCTCAAACGCGGCCACAGCTTCTATCCGGACCCCCTGATCGAGAAAAAAATCAATTGTGTCGCCGATGAAGGCCCCCCCGTCAACGAGTCGCATCGGTTGTCGGGGTGCGGGCAAATCGGACGGGGCATACTGTGTCTCGATTGCCGGGGTGGAAAGGAAAGCTTGGTCAAACGTAAGACGCAGCGCCAGGTGATCGTGGTAGACCTGCCGACTTACGGGATCCCCAAAAAGCTCGAGTCCTTTCAGGATTTCCTCCTTCCGTTCATTCAAACCAAGACGCGGTGCCAGCCAGAACTCCGGCGCCATTCCGAGGCGCTCGTGGATTTCAAAGTAGGAGATGATTGAGGCAAATCCGACCTCCTTCAGAAGGGAAATGATCGGTGTCGGATCTGCTGCATAATTAAAGACTCCAAGAGCGGCTGGAATTCCCCTTGCAGCCAAAGTACGGGCCTCTTCCGAGCGCGGTAAATAACAAGGAATCCCATCGACCGTTCCCAAGGAACTCGCCTTGGCATCTAGGAAGGCAAGGACTCGCATGCCTTCGGCAATCGCTGTTTTGGCAAGTTTCCGGCCGCAGTTTCCAGCTCCATAGATAACGATTTCGGGAAGGTCCCGCTCGGGAAGCGGGTGGGAAGCCGTCTCCAGCAGGGCGCTTAGACTTTTACGCAAGATATCCATGAATCAATCCTTGAGGGGCTCGACCAGCATGTTGGAAAGAAACTCCTCTCGATCCAGGAAGGGAGCCATGTCCTCAAGGGGCGCAGTGACCATGCGACCATCGGGCAGTCGCTTGGAACTGGTCTTGGGCTCGAAGCCCTGCTCCAGATCGAGCGGCACCACCACGACTTGAGGTCCATCCGCATTCAGGACCCGCGAGATGTCTGCGGCAGGATTCTCCGTGTCGAGAAGATGGGCGGGAAGACCGTAGGCTTCCGCAAGTTTCACGAAATCAGGAAAACCGAGACCGCTCTCCGGGCCCTCCCCCACAAGGCGACCAAAGAAATTGCGCTGGGTGGATCGAATCGAGAGATAGCCACCATTTTCCAGCACGAAGACTTTCACGGGCAACTTCAACGAGGCAAGGGTGGCAAACTCCTGCACGTTCATCTGCAGACTCCCATCTCCCGCAAGGCAGATCACTGTCCTGCCAGGATCGGCAACGGAAGCGCCGATGGCGGCGGGAAGATCATAGCCCATCGAGGCGGAACCGGAGTTACTGAAGAGGCGTTGACCTTTTTTCAGAACGCCCGCCTGAAAGGGAGTGATGCAGGCAGTGGCATTCCCGCAGGCGAAGACCGCTGCATCGGGAGCCTCAGAGAAAAGAAGCTCAATGAAATGATACTGATTGATGCGTCCGGTTGGGGCCGAGCGATGCTTTTGCAGAACGACGGGATTCTTATCCACGCGCTCGCGGCACCAGGCAATCCATGCATCGCGCTTGGAAGTATCGGTGACCTGCAACTCCCCTGCTGCGCGCAGCAGAATTTCGAGGAAGTCACGGACATCGGCCTCAATCGGAAGATCGGCTTGGAATGTCGGCTTGGAGAGTTCAGCCGGGTCGATGTCGACCTGAGCAGTGCGTGCCGTACGGGCAAAGCTGGACCAGTTGTAACTAATTTGGCGGATGCAAAGACGGCTGCCAAGGATCAGGACAAAGTCTGCATTTTGTACGGTAAAGTTTCCGGCACGGGTCCCGATCGTTCCCTGCCTGCCTGCATAAAGTGGATGATCAGAGGCGATCAGATCATGGGTCCATGCCGTGGCGATCGGAACCCGCAGGGTTTCAGCTACCCGGAGAAGCAAATCCCCGGCTCCAGCGAGACGCACCCCTGTGCCGGCTAGGAGGATCGGTCTTTCCGCGGAACCGAGCAAGGCGAGCACCTGCTTGGCTTTGGCTTCCAGGTCGGCTCGATCCACTTTTTTGTCATCTTCTGCAGGATCGTAAGGGCGCATGGTCTCAGGATCGACTTGTGCGGCCTGGATATCCACCGGGACGTCGATCCAGCAGGGCCCCGGTCTGCCGTTGGAAGTAAGATGGATCGCCCGCTCCAGATGGTAACGAATCGTCTCGGGTTCCGTGATCGTGACCGCGTATTTGGTGATTCCCCGGACCATCCCGATGATGTCCGCCTCCTGGTCGCCGAGTTGCCTGATCCGACCGATCAACCCATGGGTCTGCATCATGGTCTCCCGCTTCACCTGTCCGGAGATCACAAGCATCGGAATCGAGTCGGTCCAGGCTCCGAAGACACCGTTCAGCGCGTTGATCCCCCCGGGGCCGGTCGTGACGCTGACAATGCCCGGTTTGCCGCTGACTCGTGCATAGCCCTCCGCCGCCATGGCGCAGGCCTGCTCGTGATGGCAGCAGACATAACGGATCCCGTTGATCGCTCCCACCGCATCGTTCAGATGCATCGCTCCACCCCCCGTCACCAGAAAAACATGATCAAGGCCCCTGTCGGCAAGGATGCGGAAGATATAATCGGCAAGACGGATCTGGCTCATTCGACTCCTTTCAGCAAGGTCACGACGGGATTGGGAAGTTGCAACGCACGAATGGAATCCTGAATGGAATCCGCATTGATGAGCGAACAGACAAGAATAGGCGTTTGCGGCGCATGGATTTCCGAACCTGCAATGACTTTGGTGCCATGCAATAACTTGCCCTGATTGATCGGGTTTCCATCGATGAAAGCCGCTATCTTGGTATCGCCCAGACAGGTATCCGCAAGCAGTTTCATGGTCAACTGGCCTGTTCCCCAGACAATGAGTTCGGGGTATTTGGTGATCAACTTCCCGATACTGGCATCGATCCTGGCCATCAGGGCCTCCGAATCTCCGATATACTTCTCAAGATCTCCTTGGAGTTTGCCATCTTTGACGATGGGCATGGGTTCCTCCGACTTCCGTGCAAACCAAAAGAGCGCCGGGTAAGGCACATCTTTGGAAGAGTGAATGTTCTTGGTTCCGCTGAGTTCCGGAACGAAACGGTTGCGGCGGCAAAGGTTGGCCACACCCATCTCGGAAAAGTGATTGATATGCTCGGTGTTGAAATCCTGAAACGGCGCCACAAGGAACTCGGCGTAGCGTGAGGCATCTGGAACCTCGATGTAGACCCACCCGCCGGGATTCAGGAGTCCGTACACCAGATCCATGGCGGCACCAAGATCGCGGACATGCTCCATGACATGGCTCAGAATAATGCCATCGAATGTTCCGGCTTCCACAGGAACGTTGGCCAGTGTGCCGACCCATGCGTCTCCCTTAGAAAGCTTTCGGGTTGCCGCAACACAGTCTGGCGAAGGGTCAATGCCGCAGATATTTAGGAACCCCTTGGACTGCAGGGCGGTAAGGAGCCCTCCATTCGCGCATCCAATATCCAAGATACGGGCGCTATGGTTGTCGCAGAAATCTGCAACCTGATCCGCCAAGCCGTCCAGACGCTCCTTATCCCAGGAAAGAACGCCGGCACCCGTCGAGGTAGCATTGTCAGCATACTTGGACATGCCTGCGTAGTAGGCATCATATCCCACCTGATCGACCGAGGTATCGTAAAAGGCAAACCCGCACCCGTCACAGACAACATAGTCACAAACGGGAGGAAGGGGGTGTCCTTCGCTTAATTGAAAATGCTGGGTATGGATCACCCTGCCAGCAAGGCTGTCACAGATCGGACAAGGACGTAGGAGAGCTTTTTCGTGCATGGGATTTATATCAACTTTGGGAAGTATGCCATTAGACAAATCGCAGAAGCGACTCTCTCATGGGGATCTGAACACGCAGTCCCATTTCGGATGCCTCACGCTCCACGGAGGGAACGTACTGGGAAACTGGGAAAGTGAGGTTGGGTGGTGAAGACTCAGTAGGTACGCCAATGGTTGATGCCACGATTTGGGCCAGATCGGCGATCGTTATCTCCTGATCGGAGCCGACATTGTAGGGACGACATGCCGCACCCTTGAAGAGGATGGTCCAGAGCCAGACCACCAGATCGGCAGCGTAGAGATAGGAGCGGTATGGGCTTCCATCCTTCATTTGAATCGGATCCCCTCGCATGGCGTCGCGGATGAAGTTACCGATGGCGAAGTGGGCATCGAGCGAGAGATGCGGCCCGACAAAGGCAAAGCACCGGGCGAGGGTCGTCTCCAGGCCATGCTCCAGATGAGCCATGGCGCAGAGGAGTTCCCCGACTCGCTTTCCCTCTCCATAAGCAGAGTTCTGATCCATCGTATCGGGCGCACCCTGATAACTCTCGGCTGCCATCGCACAGGACTGCTCATGATGGCAATAGACTTTCTTGATCCCGCTATTCCTTCCAAAGGCATCTGTGAGATGCATCGCAGCTCCACCCGTTACCATGAAAATATAGCCGATGCCATGGGTTGATAGGGTGCTAACGATGTAATCGGCAACGCGAATCATTTTGAAATACCCTTGGGTTTCATCAGTATATACCCCGGCATTTTACCGATTGGATCACAAGTTGCCAGAAGTGCACGGGTGAGTTCCACCTCAGGCAGGTAGGGTGCATTTTTTACAGTGCTGTGGACTGGGTATAACAAGAGTCCCGACAGAAATTCGGAAATTCCTTTCTGATAGCTTGGGATATCGATGGAGACAGAACTTTGCTGAATCATGGATTCTGGGATCAGAAGCAAATCAAAGCCAAGACATTCCCTTGCCGCCCTCTCGATATCTTTCGGAGCATACCACTCAGGAATCGGTGATTCATTATAGATGATTCCAAAGTTTTTCTGAAGTTTCAAAAATCGCTCGATTCCAATGTCAGCACCGAATGGAATCCCAACTTTCTTGTCTTTTACTAGATCATCGAATCCAGCGGGGTAGGGTACGGTCTTGCGCCAATCGAGCCGGGAACTCCTCGGTGACCAAGATCGCTGAAATGTCCAAGCATCCTGCCATTGTTGAACAAGTTCAGAATTTTTAGAGTAAGAATCCCTAACCTGAAATGCTTGTGTAAAAAGAGCTCGATATCCGTCCCAGTATGAGATCTGGCCCATCAGTACAACGACAAGTGCAAAGAAGGCCGTCCAGCCATACAGAGCTGACTTGCCGATGGAGGAGGCCACCGCAAACATCATCACCAAGATCATCAAACCGTTGATTACCACATGACCGGGATCACACCGTCCATAGGAGGCTGCAAGAAGAAGAAGCGCCGCAAAACTGATCGCTGCAGCAAGTGAAGCGCGTCTATCGGCCCTCCGAATCCATGCGGCAGAAAGCAATCCGGGAATAACAACCAATGATGACCCCAGAAGCATCAGGTTAGTCAGATTGGGATAAATAGGGAAATTATTTGCTCCAGATGAGAACGAGAGAACGCCGTAGAGATATCCCTTGAAACAGAGACTCATAACCGCAAAGCAAAGGGCAACGGCCCCCAAGATCGCCAACCCGCTTGGCAACGTATCTGAGAGGATCGCTACCGAAGCATATGCCAACAGCCCTACTGAGATCGCGATGCCCATTTCCGGAGAGATTAGAAAACAGGCCGCACTGGATAGAAGGGCTGAGATTCCTGCGATCAGCCACTTTGGCATGCCTCCTAATGGTAGGGAGAGGCTTCGGTCAAATAAGACAATCGCAGCCGGAAGGATGGTGAAACGCAGGGGCGAATAATTCAACCCCATCGTGATGCACATCCACATCACGAGGCAAAGGAGCAGAACCAGTGGACGCAGGGTGTCGTAGATCCTGATCGCCCTGAGAAAAATAAATACACACAGGAACCCCAGCACAAAGGAAACAGCCACGCACCAGGCATAGGCATCCTCAATTCCGAGATGACCGAAAGAGAGGCGGCTCAACCACAGCGGGACATAGAGCAGAGCCGGGCCGTAGTTGTACTGAAAGTCATGATAGGGGCGATATCCGAGCGCAAGCAGATCGATCCGTCCCAAGAAATAAGCAATCTCTCCACCCCAATAAGGCATGACCAGAATTCCATCCCACCAAAGATTTGAGAAAAATATCGCAGTTGAACACGCGATGAGAACTACGTATTCCCATTTGGCCTTTTCAAAAGGCGGAAACAGTCGATCACCATTGCTTAGCCACTCCAGCGATGCTACTGACGAGACCGGCTTGAAGAACCATGTTTTAAGAATTGTAAGGAAGGCAAGACAGAGCCCGAGTCCGAGCACTCCCGCCTTATTGTTGAACCCAAAAGCGTAAGACTCACCCTTCACGGGATGGAGACCTCCCACATGCCAAGGAAACACAAAGAGCATCGCTCCCGCGACGATCCAGAGAAAGATTTCAACAAGTTGTTTTCTATTCTTGAGAATATTAACGCCGGAACTTTTCATTATATCTAGTTGCATTGTGGGATCCGGATTTAAAGCCTCGATTTAAGGAACAGTTGCTCAGGAATATTCCTGATGACGGCCATGATTAAGCGCCAGTATTCCGGTGTATAGATCTGCACGGACCTTGTTTCGATTGCCCTAACGATGTCTGCAGCCACTTTAATGGGCGAAGCGCACAGAGGCGAAGAAGGATTTACGATGCCCTTGGTCATCGGTGTATTTACCATTCCTGGCTTCACTGTGATCACCCGTACGCCGGTTCCATGGTATCGATGCCTCATTCCGTCCAGTAGTGCGGATAAACCCGCTTTGCTGGCGCCGTAGAGATAGTTGCTACCACGCCCCCGATCGCCTGCAACCGATGAAATCCCGACGATGGTGCCCCCTCCTGCATGGCTCATCTTATTTGCAAAAGCCTGGAGCACTAATGCAGAAGACGTGAGATTGATATCAAATGTCTGCTTTAACAGTTGAGTATTCTTTTCGGCTTCCCCCTGAGGATACATGACGCCCCAACACAGTATTACGCATCCTATGTTGCCTCCCTTCAACTTTCTAGCACACTCTTCCGGGAGCGAACTCATCCTATCCAGCTCGCTTGCATCAGCTGCAATGGTTTCAACTGTTATCCCGTATCTGATTTTTAGATCAGAGGCTTGAATTTCAAGCTCCTCTGCAGAACGAGCAACGAGAACTAAGGGCGTCCCCTTACGCACTAACTGATCAGCAATCTCTCGGGCAATTCCAGAGAGGGATCCAAGAATAACACAGGGTAAATTCATCGTTTTCATTCAAAAGCAAAGACCAACTCTCCTAGCTTGATCGGATATGAAGAAACATTCCGGATCGATTTGTTTTTTTATATTCAGAAACTCTTCCCTCCGCGGATACATGGCTGCAAATGTCTTGGCATCCATCATTGAGTCCTTGGCTAGGTAGAGGCGCCCCTGATGCTCGAGAAGTATCTCATCGAGAGATTTGATTAGGGGCATAAGTTGTGCCCCAAGATTCGGAATATCCAAGGCAAGAGTGTAACCTCTGTGGATGTAGGATAGGGGTGCCAGATTTGCTTCCCCACACCGCTTGATCACGGCAAGAAACGAAGCTGCTCCATGGGAGGAAACGGTCTCCAGGATTTTCCGCAACCCTGTCTGGGCTGTCTTATCAGGGAAAAGAGCCTGATATTGAATGAACCCCCTTTTGCCATAGATGCGATTCCAGCTTGAAATTCCATCAAGCGGATAAAAGAAACTGTCATAAGGAACAATCTCCTCACGATCCCGCTGCTTGAAATAATAAGCCTGATTAAAAAGATTTACGGAAAAAGGGTTTAACACCCAGTCTGGGAAATCAAAAGGGACGCTTGGCAAGCGCGCTGATGCCCGAACTCTAAATGGATCTGATCGTAGTGAGGACGTCAAAGCACGGGCCCCTGTATTATTTGCAAGCATCAATACGGACCTCCCCAAACCGGAACCTCGAGAGAGGCAGTCAATCCATCCCACCGAGTATCTGTACTGCTGTTCCGTGGAAGCCAGCATTGAAAGAACTGCCTCTAAATTGCGGCAACGATGATAGCGGACAGAATAGTAACTGCTTTCAACCCTTCTTAATTGAATGCGGGCATCACGAATGAATCCGGTGAGTCCCATGCCTCCAACGGTTGCCCAAAAAACATCGGGGTTTTTACTGGGACTACATTCCATGATTGATCCATCTGCAAGAATCAGGGTCACCCCCTTCACCCAATTTCCAAAACTGCCATCCACATGATGATTCTTTCCGTGTACGTCAGCCGCAATTGCCCCGCCAACCGAAACATATTTGGTGCCGGGAGTAGTCGGGAGAAACCATCCATGAGGGAGTGAAACCTTGATGATATCCTCTAACGTTACTCCAGCTTCACAATGAATTATTCCATGTTGAGGGTCGAATGACAGAAATCGATTCAAATAGGTTTGTCCTATCACGGTGCCTTCCCCTGATACAGAAGAGTCTCCGTAGGATCTTCCCATACCCCGCGCTATAACACCCGATGCAGCATGATCACAGAATAAGGCTGCTAGCTTCATGCGGCTTTCGGGTTCGATCAACCTGCACTCTGCAGGATGAAAGCGTCCCCAACACGACAGACTGGTTCTTATACCCGGGATCATGAGGTTATTTGGCTTACAACAATGCCGTTTTACCCGGGCCACGCAAACTGCGCCATGGAGAGGAGGAGCAGGACAGCGGCCCCTATCCCCCAGCTCACTCGGTCCTTGAGCGCAAAAAATACCGGGTCATCGTGCATTAAACCCCTTGCGACAAGCATCCAAAAACGAGCTATCCAGTAAATACCTAGCGGCGCAAGTAACAAAAGAAGATCAGGCGTGCGATATAGTTTCAGCACTTCAGGGCTGTTGACGTAAAGAACAAGAACCATCACGGATACAAATCCGGCAGATATACCACAGATAGAAATGATCGACTGATCGTTGGGAATATATCCACGGGTATGCTCTGTGACCTCGGATGATTTCAGCAAGAAAATCTCCTGGTAGCGCTTTCCGAATGCCAAGCAGAGGAAGAAAAAAAGACTGAAGGCCAAAAGCCATTTTGAAACCTCAACATTGGAAGCAACCCCTCCGGCAAAGATTCTTAACGAGTAGAAAAGGGAAAGAAGCACCACATCCAGAATAGCGACGGACTTGATCCAACAAGTATAGAGCACATTGGAAAAAAGATAGAGTAAGAGAATCAATGCAAACCCTTTGCCAACGCTCGATAGGGCGAGCGACACCGCTAGGACAATCAAGATCAATGATGCCATCACGCCGCGCCAAAGAGGAATTGCCCCAGAGGCAAGAGGCCTTCGCTTCTTCAATGGATGGGAGCGATCCTTGAAAACGTCTGAACAATCATTGAACAGGTAAACGCCGGATGCGGCAAAACAGAATGAGAGGGCCGCAACCGAAGTCGAGATAATCACAGCAGGACTTGTTGTTTTATGTGCAAGCAGAAGCGGCAGAAAAAGAAGCACGTTTTTTGACCATTGGCGAATGCGCAAGAGTGTTATCCAGCTTGAAAAATATCCTATTCCTCTTGATTCCAATACTTTCAAATGAGGAACTGCTTTCCTACATTGGGATTCAAGCGAGTGGCTTCTTGAAACCATCCAGGCTTCGGAGGCTTTTTCCCAGATCGG
The DNA here is from genome assembly GCA_026461395.1 of Chthoniobacterales bacterium. Classification (GTDB taxonomy): domain Bacteria; phylum Verrucomicrobiota; class Verrucomicrobiia; order Chthoniobacterales; family UBA6821; genus UBA6821. The sequence continues at coordinate 9,651 of JAPJNA010000074.1, forward strand.
AATGTCGGATGCCGAATCTCCGACATAGGCATAATGCCTTTCATTCAGCGACGCATTGTATTCAGCGATGGCTTCGGCCTTTGAACTCCCCTTAAGGTTCGTATCGCCATTTGTAGCCAAGACTGCATCAAAAATACCCAAGTGCTCGTTGATTTTAAAAGCAATGTTCCGGTGTGTCGCCGTGGCAAGTATGACCGAGCCACCTTTGTCTTTGTGCTTCCGCACATGATCGACAACAACTTCGGACCAGGGAAGATGCTCAACCGGCACTTCAACGCGTTCCGATAACCATTTCTTAAAGAGGGCTTTTCCCCTGAAACTGACACAAATCATTAAAGGAATCAGAAATGGTTTTTGAAAAGCTAACCTTATGATTTGCTCCCACAGAATATCAGTTCCAATTAAAGTGTCATCCAGATCCACATATAGCGGTATGGCGCGTCCAGACAATTTGGAATATTCAGCATTCATGATTCATCTTGCTGAGTTTTAACCATTCACTCGTTTTCAGAATCGACTTTTCCAATGATGTTTCTGAGATTCTCAACATCAGGCGCTTGCTTTTTGAAGTATCGGGAACGTAGCGGGATGGGGAAGCATTTGGTTTATCAGAAGAAATCTCAAGTGGCTGAACGGCTCCCCCAAGTTCAGAAGCTACTGTTTCAGCAAGCTGAGAAATCGTGATCTCCTGGTCGGAGCCAACATTGTAAGCATGGCATACCAATCCTTTGAAGAGGATCGTCCAAAGCCAGACAGCGAGATCGGCCGCATAGAGATAAGAGCGGTAAGGGGTGCCATCATTGACTCTGATGGGCTCACCCCTCATCGCATCCCGGATGAAGTTTCCTATGGCGAAGTGTGCGTCGAGAGGAAGATGGGGGCCGACAAAGGCGAAGCACCGGGCGATGGTGGTCTCCAAGCCATGCTCCTGATGAGCCATGGAGCAGAGGAGCTCTCCGACGCGCTTTCCCTCTCCATAAGCTGAGTTGGGATCCATCGAATCAGGTGCTCCGCTGTAGGTCTCGGGAATATGCGTCATCTCCGGTGGCTGCTTGCCATAGACGGCTCCGGAACTCACAAAAAGGAAGCGCTTCGCACCAGAGGCTACTGAAAAATCGAGGGTGCGTTGGGTTCCCCTGATGATCGTGTCGAGCATCTCGGCCGGTGGAACCGGAGCGCCAGAGGTGGTGCCGGCATGAATCACATGGGTGAAGGCTCCTTCAGGAAACTCAAAATCCCGGACATCCCCCCGGTGCAACGTGATCGATGATTCTCCCGCAAGATGGGGAACCTTGGCGTAAAAGGCCGCTGGATCACGAGAAAGACCGACAAGCGAAGCTCCCAGATTCAGAGCAGAGTTTGCATAAGCGAAGGTCTCAAGCAGCCAGACACCGAAGAATCCTGTGGCCCCAGTGACAAAGATCCTCCCTCCACGCAACTGCTCCCAGAGAGGACGCGTATGCGCGAGCACATGCTCGAGATCTTCCTTGGGGAGAGGTTTATTCACAGGGATGAAGGGGATAAAAGGGATGAGAAAGCTTTGGTTACCTGTTTTTTTACTCTATCCCATTCATCTCCTTCATCCCTGTGAGATGCCATTGTCCCTATCCCTCACGAAGGCCCGGATGGTCTCAATCTCGTAGTCCATCATCTCTTTGGTAAGGCCTGGGTAAGTTCCTAGGAAGATCGCCTGATTCATGATGGTATCGGCTCCAGTCATCTCGCCAACTACACGGAAGGATTCAGGGCGATCCTTGCGGAGTTGTACGAAGACCGGCTGACGGAGAAGGTTCCCGCCGAAGAACATACGGTTGCCGATTTTATTTGAATCCAAATAACGAGCGAGATCCGTGTGTTTGAAAGCGGCGGATGGTTTCACCCGCAGCATGAATCCGAACCAACTACAGTTGCTCCGGCACCCAGAGCTGTCCCACTGAAAAGTTGAGGAGTTGCACAGGGATGAAGGAGATGAAAGGAATGGTCCTTCTGTATCCCATTTATCCTTTTTATCCTTGTGAGATATCCAAGCTGTCCCGTGAGTTGGGAGGCTGAAGTCAAAGACATCTTCCAGATCGGCAAGACCCGAACGAAGATAATCCCAGTTCTTGGCCCGAGCATCGATGAAGGCGGGCAGTTTTTTAAGTTGCTGTCGGCCAATTGCAGCCTGGGGATCAAGGGGCTTCAGATTATACCCAAGGTGGCTGTAGGTATACTTGTGGTCGTAACCGGGGGGGAGCTCGCCGAGGTTCCATCCGAAACGCTTGCCACAGGTGTCGTCCTTGCCCGAGGGGCACCAGCAGTCACGCCCCCAGTCACGGAAACTCTCCGCATAGGTTTTAAGGGGCGGGCGGGAAACGATATTCACGGCACCTCCCTCTCCCATGGTCAGATGATGGGGAGGGTAGAATGACTGTGTGGAGATGTCTCCCCAGGTGCCGGTGTAACGGGTAATGTGTGTGCCGTTCCCTGGAATACCGGGAGAGTTCTCTGTGAATCCAAGGGCTTTGGCCCTATCGATCGGCATCGAGTAGGTGCATCCGAGGGCATCGCAATTATCCTCGACCAGCCAGAGATCGTGCTTCCTGCAAAACTCCAGCACGGAGGCGACATCGAAAGGATTGCCCAGCGCATGGGCGATCATCACGGCCTTGGTCTTTCCTTCGCAGAAGGCGGACTCTAGTTGCTCTACACGGATATTTCCCGTGGTCGGATCGTTGTCGATAAAAACAGGTATGGCACCCAGCTGGAGAATCGGCGCAACGGTTGTAGGAAATCCTGCGGCAACTGTGATCACCTCGTCACCGGGAATGATCCGCTTGTGATCAGGAAGCTTGTGGGTGGTGAGAGTGGCAAGAGCCACGAGGTTGGCCGAGGAACCGGAGTTCACGAGCAGGGAATATTTCACCCCGAGAAATGAGGCTAACTCTTTCTCAAAGGCTTCACCTTCAGGCCCAAGCGTGAGCCAGAAATCAAGCGTGCTGCCGACAGCTGCCTCGACCTCGTCCTCAGTGAAGACGCGTCCCGCGTACGGCACAGTAGTTTCTCCGGGAACAAAGGCGGGGCGACCAGCATCGCCTCCCGGGCGCTGTGCTGAATGGGCACGGGAGGAATATTCCCGCGTCAGGCGCAGAATCTCGGCTTTCAGTTCAGGAAGGGATTTATTCACAGGGATATATGGGATTAAAGGGATGCCGATGAAAACGGATGACTTCTGTTGACTACGTTGAGCGTAAATAATTCTTTCAGCAATTTACACTTATAGGTTTTTAAGGAACCGGTTGTTGTAGCGACGGTATTCTAATTTTGGGGTTCCAAAATTCAGAATTAATCCAACAGGTTTTGTAGAGCCTCTCAAGTAGTTCAGAAGCTGCATCTCATGCTCGGGGGCAATTGCTTTTGCGGCTTTGAGTTCAATAATGAGTAGATCCTCAACCAGTAAATCGATGAAGAATTGGCCCACAAGCTTACCTCTAAACTCAATCTGCAAGCCTACTTGTTGCTCAACCTTGAGTCCTTTTTCTTGAAGAGCAATAAAGAGGGCTTTCTCGTAAACGCTCTCTAAAAAACCAATTCCCAACTCGTTGGATACTTCAAAGGCACAAGAAAGCACCTGTTCCGTGCATTCCGCATACTCCATCCCTTTTATCTCCTTCATCGCTGTAGATCCTTATATTCAGCGATCTGGGATTGAGTGATTTCCAAAGGTGAAACGGTTCCGGCATGAACCTGTGTATACCAGGCAACTGTCTTTGAAATTGTCTCCTCAAATGCCCACTTGGGTTTCCAGTCGAGCAATCGAAAAGCTTTATCAATTGAAAGATTCAAGAGGGTGGCTTCATGTAGGGCGGCAGGATCACTGGCATCAGTCCACTCACCCTTCCGATGTTTGAGAATTTCCATAATAAGATCGGAAACTGTCCGATTGGAATCCGGTCCGGGTCCAAAGTTGAATGCCGTTGCAAACGATGCGCTGCCAGCCAGAGATGCTGCCAACATCAAATAGCCGGAAAGAGGTTCGAGCACATGCTGCCAAGGACGAACTGCTCTGGGGTTACGGACGGAGATACTTTCTTTGTTGTCCAAGGCCCTCATGGCATCGGGAACAATTCTGTCTTCCGCCCAATCACCACCGCCGATGACATTGCCTGCTCGGGCGCTGGCAATGCGAACCGGACCATTCTGAAAATAGGATTTCCGGTAGGCAGCCGTAGCGATTTCGGCCATAGCTTTGCTCGAGCTGTAGGGGTCGTGACCGCCGAGCAAATCACTCTCTTCGTAGTCTCTACCCGACTCATGGTTCTCGTAGCACTTGTCTGTAGTCACGACTAAGGCTACGCAGGGATGATAAACACCTCGAAGTGCCTCGAGCACGTGAATCGTACCCATGACATTAGTCTCATAGGTCTCGACGGGGATTGCATAGGAGCGCCTCACAAGTGGTTGCGCCGCCATATGAATCACGAAATCAGGCCGGAAAGAGTGGATGGATTTGCCAACAGTCTCCCCATTCCGAATATCGGCCACTTCATGCTCTAGTCTACCGACCAATTCAAGCTGATCGAAGAGTGCCGGTTTTGTGTCGGGAGTCAGGGCATATCCACGGACAATGGCCCCAAGATCAAGAAGCCACTCAGAGAGCCAAGATCCCTTGAATCCGGTGTGACCGGAAAGCCAAACCCGCTTTCCTTCAAATGACTGCCTTAAGTTTACCACGTTATGTTTACCACGTTTTCCAGGAGGCTTTATCGTTTTGCCAAAGCTCCTCGAGAAGCTGTTTGTCACGAAGTGTGTCCATGGGCTGCCAGAAGCCGCGGTGCTGATGGGCGTAAAGTTGTCCTTCAGCGGCAAGTCTCTTGAGGGGCTCCTGCTCCCAGGTCGTGGAGTCATCCTTGATGTATTCCAGCACGGAGGGCTCCAAGACAAAGAATCCTCCATTAATCCACCCTCCATCACCCTCCGGCTTCTCGATGAATCCCTTAACAGAGTTGCCCTCCACGTGGAGTGCTCCAAAGCGGCCCGGCGGTTGTACGGCTGTGACCGTTGCCTTTTTGCCCGAGGCCTTATGAGCCGAGATGGATGCCGGAATGTCCACATCCCCCACTCCGTCACCGTAAGTCATGCAGAAGGTCTCATTACCAACGTAGTTGGCGACTCTCTTCAAACGACCCCCGGTCATGGTATTGTCACCTGTATCGACGATGGTGACACGCCATGGTTCGGCGTGTTTTTCGTGCACCTCCATGGAGTTCTTCTCCATATCGAAAGTCACATCGGACATATGAAGGAAGTAATTCGCGAAGTACTCCTTGATGACATATCCCTTATATCCGGCGCAGATGATGAAATCTCGGATTCCATGGGATGAGTAGATCTTCATCACGTGCCAGAGAACAGGCTTCCCACCGATCTCGACCATTGGCTTAGGACGGGAGGCCGTTTCCTCACTGATGCGAGTGCCGAGACCCCCCGCCAGAATGACGCATTTCATCTAGAATCTCTTACACGCCCGCCTCGAGGAAGGGAAGGTTGGATTGATATCAGCCGCATGTGCTCACACACGCTCCGTTCAGCGAACCTCTCGCTCAATCAGACATCTCAATCACTTGATATTTAAAAGATGTTAAATTTTAGTTGTGTTATTTTTTGTGTAACACGTTGAAGTGTTGTTGGTTGAATCGGTTTTTTGCTTGATAAGCAGAACTTATAATCTATTTTCATGCTTATGCCTAAACGCCGCGACGGGATCATGACAGTCCGTATTCCCACGGACGAAAAAGACCTTCTTCAAGCCATCGCAGACCATGCCGATGTCACGCTCAGTGATGTTGTCGTGCGTGCAGTGCGTGACTTTATCGAAGCTAACCAAGGTTCCCTGAAGAAGGGTGCACCTAAGCCCAAGGTTCGTCCTCTAGGGTTCTAAAGCTTCCGAAGCTTCACTTTAAGAAAGCCGCGTGCGAACCACGCGGCTTTTTCTTTGCACTCCTTATCGCGCAAAGGCGCGAACGAAACAGTTATCAGGCCTTAAAAAAAACAACGAAGGTTGATTCTAGCGGATGCCACATGCATCACCTGAACATAATAGTTTTTGGAGAGTGCTTTAACTATTCCCCTGAAATTTGCTCTGCGTCTCTGCGCACCTGCGGGAGAATGTTCTTCCTCATTCCGCGATTTCGACAGCAACCTTGCGACCCTCCTTCTCGGCGGAGGCGCTGAGAAGTTGGCGGATTGCTTGGATTGTGCTTCCTCCTTTGCCAATCAGACGACCCACGTCGGTCTGACGCATCGAGAGAAAGTAGGTGGTTTTGCCACCCTCCTGACGATGCTTGATAAGCACTTCGTCGGGAAACTCGACGAGTTGCTGCACCACATAGCGCAGAAACTCGTCCATACCCGTATCAATTAAGCTGCCGGAGCCTCGGAAGCCGCAACTGGAGTCTCAATCGCAGCCTTGCGAGCCTTCGTGATGAAGCTCTGGACTGTCTGGGAGGCACGGGCCCCAACGCTGAGCCAATACTCGGCGCGATCCAGATTGATCTTATAGTTGTCACCGGCCTGCTTCGGGTCGTAGTGACCGATGAGCTCGATGAACTTGCCGTCACGAGGGCAGCGCTGGTCAGCTACCGTGATACGGTAGAAGGGATGGTTGCGGGCGCCTTCGCGTCGGAGTCTGATTGCTACTGCCATGGGAGTCGGTTCGGTAAGGGTTGGTTTGGAGAGAGGCCGGACATTCCGCCGGAAGCGAAACGAGACATCATTTTTTTCATTTTTCCAGTGTTCTTGGCCAGTTTTTTCATCTGACCAAACCTCAGGAGAAGGTTGTTTACCTCGGTGACGGAATTTCCACTGCCGCGAGCGATTCGTTGGCGACGTCGCGCATTGAGGATATCAGGGCGCTTTCGTTCGCCGGGCGTCATGGATAGAATGATCGCCTCGACCCGCTGCAGTTCTTTTCCATTCACTGCGGGACTAGGGAGATTAGCCGCACCGGGGATCATGCCAAGCAGATTTTCAAGGGGGCCCATTCGCCGGATCATTCGGAGCTGGCTGAGGAAGTCCTCCAGGTCGAAGGAGGCGTTCTTCATTTTGGCCTCCAGTCGGGACATTTCCTCCACCTCGACGACTTCCGCGGCCTTCTCAACCAGACTCACGATATCCCCCATTCCTAGGATCCGACTGGCCAACCGATCCGGATAGAAGGGCTCAAACTGCTCCACCTTCTCACCCACGCCGGCGAACTTGATCGGCTGTCCGGTGACCGACCTCAGGGAAAGAGCCGCTCCTCCCCGGGCATCGCCGTCGAGTTTAGTCAGGATCAGCCCCGTCAGACCGAGGGCCGCATGGAACTTCTCCGCAACGCTCACGGCCTGCTGCCCGGTAGCAGCATCACAGACTAGCAAGATCTCCTGAGGACGGAGCAGTTCCTTAAGCCGGACCAACTCCTCCACTAACGAATCGTCGATTTCGCGACGTCCGGCGGTGTCATAGATCTCAACATTACCGCCTTGGCTCTCACACCAGCTCTGGGCACGGCGGGCTACTGCAAGGACATCCTTCTCGGAAGGATCGGGACGGAAAACAGGAACATCGATCTGCTCGCCGAGCTTGGCAAGTTGATCAATAGCGGCGGGACGGACCAGGTCGAGGGCAATCAGGAGTGGGGAGCGGGCGGTCTCCCCCTTCATCGTGCTGAAGAGACCGGGATTCTTGAGCAGTCGCGCCAGCTTTGCCGAGGAGGTGGTCTTTCCGGCACCATTCAGACCGACGATTAGAATTCGGGTCGGCTTGCCAAAATTGATCGGCGATGCATCCCCGCCCAGCAACTCGGTCAGCTCGTCCTGGAAGATTTTGACGATCTGCTGACCGGGGGTGACGCTCTTGAGGACCTCCTCGCCCATGGCACGCTCCTTGACCTTGGCAATGAACTCCTTAGCCACTGCAAAATGAACGTCGGCTTCGAGCAATGCCATTCGCACCTCGCGCAGGGCATCGGAGATATTCGTCTCGGAGAGGCGTCCATGACCACGGAGACTCTTGAATGTCTGCTGGAGTTTGTCTGAGAGGCTGGAAAACATGAGCGCTAGTGAAAAGTAAAAGGTGAAAAAGTTTAAAAAGGTCGGAGCCAACTCAATGATTAATGTGATCTACGTGCATTTCTACGAGGGAATTTGCGCTGAATGCACTGATGATTTCAGGAAGATGACGTTGAAAAAGATCCAATAACGCCCTGAGACGCATATTGCCGATCCTAAGCAGAAGGAGCTTCTCCGGACGACCCGCAAGAATGTGGGAGAAGTAGAAATCAGAGTCCTTGGTGACAACTATCCACCCACGATCCTGGCTGAAGGACGAGATGCCTGCGTCGGGAGTGGCATTTCCTTCGGGAAGACTCGATGTATGGATCGCCTCGTGACCAAAGGACTCAATGATCCTGCAAAGCGAGGGCGGAAGGTGAGCGTCTATAAGAAACCTCACGCCAGTTCCAGATGAGCGCCCCTGCCCTTCAATGAGCGAGCGGCGAACTCAATGCAGGCTAAAATATCTTCGGGCTCCAGATCAGGAAATTCCTTGAGAACATCCTCCACGGAATCGCCCCCCGCCAGATATTCCAATAATGATTCAACCGGATACCTCAGACTGCGCACCACGGGCTTTCCATGGCAGATCTCAGGATCGATAGTAATACGATCTAGGTGAGACATGTATTCAGCAAACGTCAGGAAAGGGGAGATGTCAACAGGAGGCAACTCTGCAGAAAAATCATCCGTTAAAGCGTCAGCGGAGCGGAACAGGTGAAATTCTCGCAGCGATAGAGAGCGGCCTTACCCTCGATAGGCCTCATGTTCGCGATTGCAGGAATTCTTTCGGCTAGCCATGCCTGCCCTTCTCCTCCATCTACTCCCCCTACCAGGAGGATGACTTGCTCGGGATGAAATCCCCTCCTCGCACACTCAATGAGAGCCTCCGTGTCAGATGCTCCCGGTTTTCCTGCAATGACTACCTGTTGCCCAGAGGATCGGCTGTATTGGAGCGCCACCAAGAGCTGAGGAACTGCGGCAGGCATTCCCTCCAGCGTACGTCCGGAGAATGCAAAAATGCGCGCAGCTTTCTCAACAGCTACGGCCTCGGGATCACCGAGCATACGCGAGAATCGGAGGAGATTGAGCGCAGCCACCGAATTCGCCGAGGGTTCGGCTCCGTCATAGTCCTCCTTCATTCGGACGAGTAGATGGGGATCCCCCTCGGCACTGCTGAAGTAACCTCCCCCCGCTTCGTCCCAGAAAAGACGATCCATGATGGCTTGCAGGTCCACAGCCCACTGAAGCCATCCGATCTCAAAGGTCGCCTCGTAGAGATCCATCAATCCCTGGATCAGGAAGGCGTAATCCTCAGCAAACCCGGTCTCCAACACCTTCCCACCGCGCCAACTGCGACGGAGTTCACCGGTGCGGGGATCACTCAGATGTGCTTTGATGAACTCAGCCGCCTTCACGGCAGCCTCGAGATACTTCACCTCAGCCAAAGCCGCGCCTGCACGGGAAAAGGCCGAAATCATCAGACCATTCCAAGCACAGAGGATCTTGTCATCCAGATGAGGTCGGGGTCGTCGGGAGCGTACTTCAAGAAGGATTTTCTGGGATCGGGTAAGCGACTCCACTGCATCCTCAGAAATGACACCCTGCTGTTCCATGATCATCAGCACATTTTTTCCGGTTAGCTCTCCGTGAGGATCGCTTGAGGGATTCACATTCCCCTCTGTCCTCACGCCGTAATGCTTACAGAAAAGAGCCGCCTCTTCGGATGGGAGTGCCGTCTCGATCTCCTCCTTAGTCCAGACAAAGAAGGCCCCCTCGGCATGCTCTGTGGAGCCTTGCTTGATAAGGCTGTCTGCATCCTCGGCCGAATAGAATCCACCCTCAGGAGATGTCATCTCTCTCAGCACGTAACCGAGGATATCGCGAACAACTTCGGCATGTCGCTTTTCCCCGGTCATCTGCCAGGCTTCCAGATAGGCGATGGCCAACTGGGCCTGATCATAGAGCATTTTCTCGAAATGAGGCACGTGCCACTCCCTGTCGACCGAGTAACGGTGAAAGCCCCCAGCGAGATGGTCATGGATTCCACCCGCAGCCATTCGGTCCAGCGTCCCAAGAACACTACTTAGCAATTCCTGATTGGAAGTCGAAGATCCGGAACGGGCTTGCCTTAGCAGAAAATAGAGCACCGAGGGGCGCGGAAATTTCGGCGCAGAACCGAACCCTCCCCATTCCTCATCGTAGGTCCGCAGAAAATACTCCGCGGCCCTTGCTAGAGGTGCCTCGAGATTAGCCACTGTCGCTGCATCGAACTTGGCGCTAGCTTGAAGGGCCTCCAGCGAACGGGTCGCCTCTTGTTCGATCTTCTCCCTGCTTTGCTCCCAGAGTTGAGAGAGTTGCATGAGGACGGAGGGAAATCCGGCCCTGCCATGCCTATTCTCCGGCGGGAAGTAGGTGCCGCCAAAGAAGGGCTTGAGTTCGGGTGTGAGCCAGACACTCATCGGCCATCCGCCACTGCCGGTTAGCCCCTGCACATAGGCCATGTAGAGACGGTCGACATCGGGACGCTCCTCGCGGTCGAGTTTCACATTGATAAAGTGCTCGTTCATGAGGGCGGCGATCTCGGGATTCTCGAACGACTCGTGAGCCATCACATGGCACCAGTGGCAGGTGGAGTAGCCGATCGAGAGAAAGATCGGCTTCTGCTCCTCTCGGGCACCAGCGAACGCCTCCTCTCCCCATGGGTACCACTGCACGGGATTCTCCGCGTGTTGGAGAAGGTAGGGGGAGGTGCACGTGGAGAGGTGATTCATAGAAGAAAGAAAAGGATGAAACTGGAAACCTGAGACCTGAGTGGCAGAGGCCGAAAGTCAGAAAACTTTTCTTCAGCTTTCAGGTCTCTCCTACTCCCTACGGCAGTAGGTCCGGTTGAGACTCGGAGGCCTTATTCCTTGGCGCGGGAAGGCCGAGCTTTGCATAGGCCTTGGGCATCGCAACGCGACCTTGAGGCGTGCGGGAGAGATAACCCTGCATGATCAGATAGGGCTCGTGGACATCCTCTAGAGTTCCTGATTCTTCTCCGACAGCAACCGCTAGGGAGTTGAGACCCACGGGACCACCGCCGAATTTATGGATCAATGCCTCGATGATCCGAAGATCCATCTCGTCGAAACCCTCAGCATCGATATCGAGCATCTCGAGCGCCTTGGAAGCGGAATCCTTGCTCACGATACCCCCCGTGCGGACCTGGGCGAAATCTCTTACCCATCGGAGAAGATTATTAGCGATGCGGGGCGTGCCGCGTGAGCGTCGGGCCACCTCCAGGGCACCCTCCTCGTCGATCGTCATCCCAAGTAACCCTCCGGTGCGGAGGACAATCTTCCTCAGTTCCTCGGCCTCGTAGTAATCGAGGCGGCAGTTCATTCCGAATCGGGAACGTAGCGGCGAACTGATCATGCCAGCGCGCGTGGTAGCACCGATCAGCGTGAAGCGGGCCAGATTGAGTCGCACGCTCCGGGCATTCGGTCCCTGGTCGATCATGATATCGACTCGGAAGTCTTCCATCGCGGGGTAGAGATACTCCTCGATGGCAGGTTGGAGTCGGTGGATTTCGTCGATAAACAGGACACCTCCACGCGGCATCGTCGTGAGCAGACCGGCCAGATCGCCAGCCTTCTCGATCGTCGGACCACTCGTGGTGCGTACCTCGGCCTCCATGGCATTACCCAAGATATAGGCTAGCGTTGTCTTGCCGAGTCCGGGAGGGCCGCTCAGCAAGATGTGCTGGAGCGGTTCATCACGCTGGCGGGCGGCCTCGACCATCAGCAACAGACGCTCGATCGTCTTCGCCTGGCCGCAGAACTCCTCGAACATGGGAGGTCGCAGCGACACATCGAACGGCGTGTCCGGTGTCTCTGGATCGATTGAAAAATCTTCGGGGTTCATAAGATAATCAGGAAGAAAGAGATTCCTCAAAGGCAGCCAGTCCGGCACGGACTCCCGCAGGATCGCGTAGGAGCGAGGTCCCCACGAGAGCCGCTTGGAATCTCTCACTCACCGTAGCGATATTCCCGGCATCGAGACCGCTCTCAGCGACCCGGATCGTGTTCTCGGGCAAGCGATCCACCAGTTCAAAAGTATCGAGTCGGATGCTGAAGTCCTTCTCCGAGGATTCTCCCTTAGTAACGAATCCTGCGGAATCCACCGGTGCCTTGAACCGGCGGCTGTTGATCCCCACGATCCGCGCCCTCTTGGGCAGGGCGTCCACCTCCTCCTCATCGTGCACCTCGAAGAGAGCCTCCATGCCCAGCTCCAAGGCCAGCTCATGGAACCCCTTGAGCCTTGGCGCATCGAGCACACTAGCCATGAGCAGAATCGCATCAGCACCGAAAGCACGGGCCTCACGGATCTGGTATTCACTAACCATGAAATCCTTTCGGAGGACCGGCTTAGAGACCCTGGCTCGAATCTCCTGGAGTCGTTCCATGTTGCCGCCGAAGTGACGACTATTGGTGAGTACGGAAAGGGCTCTCACTAGCGGGCTTTCCTCATAGGCATCGGGTGCCTCGGCGACATTCTCCAGCCTCATGGATCCCACACTGGGCGAGCAGACCTTGATTTCCGCGATCAGTCCGAAGTTTTGGACTAACGCATCCGGAAGCGAGCGTACCGGTGGCGCATCGGAGATCATTGCACGCAGGTCAGCCTCAGAGCGCAAGCGCTTCGCATCGGAGATCTCTTCCTGCACATCGGCAAGAATCCGGTCGAGAATCGTGGGCGCTGGAATGGACGACATGGACTCTTTAATTAACTTGTTGGCTGGGATTCCTCAAAGCATCTCTTAAGGAATTCCTAACCCAATCGGCGTAACGGTCCGAAACCGCTTCAGGATTCAGTACCAAAACCTCCGGTACCTCATAGGGGTGGAGCTCTTGTAAACGGCGCATGCATCGGTCCAAAGCTTGTTGATTCGTCTTCATCAGAACAACCACCTCGCTGATCTCTTCAATCTTTCCCTCCCATCGGTAGAGTGATTTTGAACCGGGAATGAGGGTGCCGCAGGCAATGAGGTGCTCCTCGAGCAGTTGCCTCACAACGGGCAAAGCTGATGCCTCATCAGCAAAGGTACTCATTAGAAATCTCAGGTCAGAACTTCCCATAAAGCTAAAATCAGCTTGGCCGGTTTCCCCGGCGAGTGAAAAAGCTCTTTTCTCGATCTCCTTCCTCCCAGAACATCCCCAGATGACCGATCGAAGCAGCCGGGCTAACCAAGGAACCTACGACACATTCCCAACTTCATGGGGAGTCCTATTCTTGGTGGTCGCCGCGCTCTGTTACTACGCCTTTTACTGGAGATGCGGCCTGCTACTCAGTGGTGAGGAAGGCATTGCCGCAGTCGTTGCTCAGCGCCTGAATGCCGGGGAGTGCCCGATCGTGGACACATTTCTGGGATACAATGTCGGGTGGTTTTATCCCATCGCTTGGCTCTTCAAGTTGGCCGGACCGAATTATCTCATTCTGAGGACCTACTTTTTCCTTCTTGGAATCCTCTCCGGCTTGACCACTTACCTCACTATCCGCTTGGTGACACGGAAGGGTCTGATCGCCGCTGGAACAGGACTCCTCGTGATCCTGATGCCTGGAGTCATCGGCAGGAATTACATGGGACTGCTCGGCATTCTGGGAATGCTCACCATTCTCGGGGTCTTTCTCATCCCCTTAAACAAGAGACTGCCTCGTCCTCTCCAACTGCTCTGGATGATCGCGGCCGGAGTTTCCATCTCACTCGCGTGGCTTATCAGAATTGATCTCGGGTTCTTTCAAAGCATCCTCTTTCTGCTCACAGCGCTTCTCTACCTTCTCAAACCGGAGTCTGGGTTTTTGCGCCGACTCGGTAGCGCTGCGATTGCCATTCTCATTCTTATCGGGACTTTTCTGGCCATCCAGGGACCGGTTTACCGGGATGCCATCCAACGCGGATTCGGTCCGCAATTTGCACAACAGTATTGGGTCTGGCCATCAATGATCAGAAGCAGCGCCTGTCAACTCGTGCGTCAGCTCACAAAACCCCGGAATGCGCCACCCATCACGCCGGAGCATTCCGCGATTAGCAACGAATCACCATCCGCTCAAACTTCCCCTTCCCCTGCTCCGGTCTCGCATGAGGAAAACGATTCCTCCTCTTCCGTATCCTACAACGATGTCAGCCTGAAACGTCCTCCCCTGAGCAATATCCTCCACGCGCCTAAATTCAAAGACCGGGTCTTCGCCCTCTTGATTTACCTGCCGGTTCCTGTAGCGCTTCTCTTCATCGGATGGGGACTTTTCTTCATCCTCAGTTCCTGGATTTCACGTAGTGTTGGATGTTGGCAAAGTGGAGGCATTCTCCTTGTCTCCACGGGCAGCGCTCTCGTGCTCTTCCCCCAGTACTTCTTCTGGCGACCCGATATGGTGCACCTCGCAGAGTTCATGGTCCCCTTCATGGTAACGCTGGTTATCGGACTCTGGCTTGCGACCTCAGCTTGGCGGAACTCCACGTCAGGAAAACGCGTTCTACTTGTTCTGATCATGCTTCCTGCAGCCCTTGATCTCGGAATCTATGCCATCAAAGGCTGGCAGACAGATAGCGCAGGAAGCATCGCCGCATCTCGGAAGAGGCATCTCGAATTTGCGGCCCTGAACGGCGTTCGCGTGAAATTGAATCCGCAGGAATTCACCCGCAATACACTGCTGCGCGATGCGATCCTAAGCCATTCCAAGCCGGGTGACTATGTCGTCTGCTATCCTTATTTCCCGATGGTCAACTTCATGACCGACCGACCCTCCTATGAGTACAACCTGTATGCAGACAATGCCCTTCCGTCGCGGCAGTTCTTTGATCAAGCAAAACTCAATATCGAGCGTTTCCACCCAGCTGTGATCGTCATTGGCACAGGAAAAGTGAACGATACCGAGTCCTCCCGCTTTCAAAACTGGGCCTCCGAAACCTATGCCTACATCAAGGAGCATTGCACCTTGGTTGCCTCGGACGAGGAGGTGGAAATTTATACCCTCAATAATCAGAGATCACTTCAGCCTCTTAGGAAACCGCCAGTTCCTTAACGCACCACACTGATCAGTAACTGCTGATACTGATCGAGGGAGTGCCTGATATCAAACCGGTCAGCCATCGACAGAGAGGCAGTACGGGCCTTTATCAAGGCGGCCGAGTTCAGAAGAAGAGGTTGCAACGCAGCGGCAAATCCTTCCGCGCCTTGCGCCAACTCGAAAAGCCGTGCATTCGCATGCTCTTCGGTCTCATGAGCCACATCCGCAAGGCCTCCGATCCGGCTACCGACAATAGCCAGCCCGTGAGCCAAGGCCTCAACAGCCACCATAGGCAAACCCTCAGAGAGGGATGGGATCAGCAGAATATCAGAGTCCCCCATTGCCGCGCTGACCTCCTCGGCCGAAGCCCATCCCCGGAAATCAATCCTCTCCAAGATTCCTAGGCGAACAGCCTCAGCCTTCGCCTCGGCAAGCAGAGGACCATCCCCGATCATAGTGCAGTGCCAGTTAAGATCCTTGAGCAGTCCCAGGGCCTGAACCGTCAGGAGCGGATTCTTTTGAACGCTCATTCTGCCAACCATGAGGAGCCGTGTTGGTTCATGAGCCTTCAAAGTGGGTGGAGCTGACATCTCCATTCCGTTGAGAATGATCTGCGGTGAGCGTCCGTAGGCCTTCTCAGCAAGTCCTGCTACAAAGCTGCTGACTGCTGTGGTAGCTGCCGCGTCTTTCCAGATCGGGACGGTGAAAGGCTGAATCCAGCGGAAGAGTCTACCTGTCTGCTCGGGCACACCTCCTGGCACATCCCCAAGATGAGCCGTCAAAACATAGGGAACACCCGTCAACTTGCTGGCTACCCACGCAACGGCCCCTGTTGGAACGGCGAAGTGGGCATGAATCACATCCGGCTTCCATCGACGCACTTCGGCTATGGCGGCGGGAATTGCCAATGCCACCCAAGCTGCCATCTCCGGCACACTGCATGTATCTTCACGATTGCGAAAGGCTCTGAGCCTGCGGATCTCCATTCCCTGCTCAACAGACTCAGGGGGAAGATGAGGCATCCCAGCGGTCAGCACCCTGACTTGATTCCCGCGAGCGACCAATCCCGCACCGACTTTTGCCGCCAGCCTGCCCCCGCCACCCCCGATGGGAGGATGCTCGTAGTTGAGGATCAGGATTCTCATCGGGCAATAACGGCTTTCCTCCACTCCCCAAGAACATGCTGGCACCAGAGAAAGAGCCTCTCATCGCCGCGACCCTTCTGGTGCGAACGCAAAGCCCTCTCCACAAAATTTCCGCCTATCCCTCCGGGAATTTCCGGCACAAGCCCCCCCTCGCGGAACCACTGCCCGAGGGGCGTGCCGAATCCTTTCTTTTTCCGGTAGAGAATCGAGGCAGGCAGAACAGGCTCCAGAGCCTTCTTGAGGATCCACTTGGTCGTCCTACCGCGCAGCTTTACCGAGTGTGGGAGCTTGCGGGCGAAATCGACAACCTCGAGATCCAGAAACGGAGAACGGGCCTCGAGTCCGTGGAGCATGCTGGCTCGGTCCACCTTGGCCAGAATGTCATCCTGCAAATAGAGGCGGGTGAAGAATTGAGAGGCCCTGTCCACAGGGGAGGCATGCTCACCTGCCGATTCCCATGCCTCGATGGCCTCACTGAAGAGCTCCTCGGGTGGCGTGTGGTCTCCGAAATACTCGTCGATTTGCCTCGGTTCCAGGGGTCCCATCCAGACCGGCAGGCGAAGCCTCTCGTCATAGGAGAGTCCGCGGAGCATCCGCTTGATCTTGAAATCGAGGCTGATATTGGCATGCGAGACCGGCAGGCGCGCGGCCAGCAAACGGATCGCCGGATGGAGGGCCCGTGGGACCAAACGCGAGTAGAGATCAGCGGCATGGAGGGCCTTGAAGGGATCATAGCCGGCAAAGAGTTCGTCGCCTCCATCCCCGCCGAGAGCCACGGTGACATGCCTTCTTGTGAATCCGCAGAGGAGCCAAGTAGGCAACAGCGACCCGTCCCCCATCGGCTCATCCAGTCGTGCCAGCAGACCCGGGATCAGCTCCCTAGCGCGTGCAAGATCGAGAATCTCGGATTCATGGACAGACCCGATGAAGGCAGCTGCCTCGCGGGCGTAGGGGAGTTCGTCGAAACTCGGGTCGGTGAACCCGACACTGAATGTCCGTAGGCGCCCCGCCGGCAGATGCCGGGCAGCCAGAGCCGCGATTGCTGAGGAATCAATTCCTCCGCTCAGAAAAACCCCGAGCGGGACATCGGCCATCAGGCGCCGCTTGACGGCCCCATCTAATTTCTCAAGCAACTCTTCGGCCCAGATCCCGCATTGTGCCTCCGTAATATCGGCAGAAGAGGGCTCTAACCGGAACTCCCACCACTTACGGGCATTCCAGCGACCAGTCGAAAAATCGAGCGTGCCGCACCAGCCTCCCGGGAGCTTGCCAATTCCCTCGATCACCGAGTGGGGTGCCGGGATATATCCGTAGGCGAAGTATTTTTTGAGGGCGATGGCTGACTCGTTTCTCGGTGACGACGGATAACGCATTAGTGCCGTCAACTCGGAGGCAAAGGCAAAGACGCCATCTTTTTGAAACCAGTAGAGCGGTTTTTTGCCGAAGCGGTCGCGTGCAATGAAAAGTTTGTTCTGAACTTTGTCGAAAATGGCAAAGGCGAACATACCATTCAGGCGCTCCAACATCCCCTCACCCCACTCACGGTAACCCTCGAGCAAGACCTCCGTGTCGGAATGATCGCTCTGGAACACATATCCCTTGGACTGAAGCTGTGCCCTCAGCTCACGGTGATTGTAGATCTCACCGTTGAAAACGATCACCAGATCACCACCTGAGGTTGCCATCGGCTGCGCTCCTCCGGAGAGATCGACAATGGCAAGACGACGGTGTCCGAGATGCATTCCTCGTTCCTCATCAACGAAATACCCTTCAGCATCCGGTCCACGGTGGGCCAACGCCCGGGTCATTCGTTCCAGAACCTCCCTGTCACCCGTGCCACGGGGGGCGACGAATCCCGCGATCCCGCACATCAGCTTTGTGGAAAATTCCTGGTCTGCTTTACCAGGTAGATCGACTTATTCTGACTTTCGTGGAAGGTGCGGGTGATCATCTCGGCCAGCAGGCCCAGCAGGACACAGAGAATCCCTGTCATGAAGGAGAATACCGTCATCATCGGAAGAGGAGTCGCCGTGAAGTAATATCCCTTGTACCTCATCCAGAGCGTCAGAACCCCGAACACAGCTGAGGCACCAAAGAAAATGCATCCCCAGAGACCGAAGAGGTACATCGGCTTCATCATGTACTTGTCCAGGAACTTAACCGTGACCAGATCCAGAATTACTTTTAGGACGCGCTCGAGGCCGTACTTCGAGTTGCCCGTGGTACGGGCAAAATGATTGACCGGTATCTCGGTGATGCGGGCTCCATGCCACTTCGCGTAGATCGGCAGGAAGCGGTGCATCTCACCGTAGAGCCTGACATCCTTCACCACCTCGGCCCGGTAGGCCTTCAGCGAGCATCCGAAATCATGGAGCTTCACCCCGGAGAGCGCGGAGATAAGCTTGTTGGCCAGCATGCTTGGCAGATTGCGTTGAAGGGCGCTGTCTTGGCGGTCGCGCCTCCATCCGGAGCAGACATCATAGCCCTCCTCCAGCTTGGCCAGCATCTTGGGAATATCCTCGGGATCGTTCTGGTAATCGCCGTCCATCGGGATGATCACCTCCCCTGAGGCATGGTCGAACCCAGCCATCATCGCGGCCGTCTGGCCGAAGTTCCTACGGAAGTGAACGACCTTGGCTTCCGGATTTTTTGCGGCCAGGCCATCCAGCATTACTCCACTGCCATCCGTGCTGCCGTCATTCACAAAGATCACCTCATAGCGGCGTCCGAGACGGTCCATCACCTCTTTGATCTTTGTAAAAAGAGCCTCGATGGCCCCGTGTTCATTGTAGATCGGAATAGTGATGGAAATCATGTCGTACGGTGAAACATTCAGAAAACCGCAACCCTTTTGCGAGGTCAAGGTTGGCGGACAGGGATTGAGGAAAGATGAAAGCTGAAACCTGAAATCTGAGTCAGAAAGGAGGGACAGGCACAGGTCAGTATTTAGGTAATATGAGCCCTTTGTAGAAGGCTTTCTGGCCATTCCCCTAGCCGACTATTTGACTAAATCCTAAATACTTGCATCACCTCACAATACTGATCCCGCCAATCTACATACCAAGAAGACCAACTTTTTAAGGTTTCAGCTTTCAAGTTTCATCCATCTCTCCCCATTTCCCATAACCGATACCCATTTCGGCTTTTCTCGTGCTAGGCTCTCTCTTGTGTCAGCAACAGCTGAAAATCTCCCTGCCTCCACTCCTCCCTCACGGGCCACTGCATTGCACCAGAAGCTGCGTGAGGTACCTCACAGGCCCGGCGTTTATGTGATCCGCGACCGGTTCGCCAAGATCATCTATGTAGGGAAGGCCCGTGATCTGCGCCGCCGTCTCTCTAACTACTTCACCCCATCCAGCCGGAACCGGGTGGATATAAAGACTCGGGCTCTGATCGACAGCGCGGCAGACTATGAATGGCATCTCGTCAAGAGCGATGCAGAGGCAGTGCTCTTCGAGGGAAAGCTAATCAAGGAATGGCGCCCGAAGTACAACATCAGCTTCCGGGATGATAAGCGCTTCATCATGGTGAGAGTGCAGGTAGCCGATACGATTCCTCGCTTTGAATTGGTCCGCTTCCGCAAAGAGGATGGAGCCCGCTACTTCGGCCCCTTTGCCAATGCCGGCGCCCTCCGCACCTCGCTGCAAGCCATCAAAAAACAATTCGGTCTGCGCTCCTGCCGGCCGCTGGAGCCCACCGAGAGGGATTTCAAGCATTGCCTCGATCATGTCATTAAGAACTGCTCGGCACCTTGCATCGCACGTATCTCGCGCGAGGAGTACAAGAATCGCGTTGAGAAGGCCTGCGAGGTTCTTGAGGGAAAATCGAGGGAGATGACCGGCTCGCTGCAAGCGGAAATGGAAAAGGCCGCCGAGAAGCTCGATTTCGAGAAGGCGGCCGCGCTTCGCAACCTCCTGAAGGATCTCCGCGAAACCAGCAAGCCGATGCGGCGCTTCACCCGCAAATCCATTCCTAACAGCATTAACCCCCGGGAAGATGTCACTGAGCTCAGCGACGCGCTCGGTCTTGTCCGCCCCCCGCGCACCATGGAGTGCTTCGATATCTCCAATATCTCCGACAATCACATCGTCGCCTCGATGGTCCGCTTCCGCGACGGTGTCCCGGATCGAGAGAGCTACCGCCGCTACCGCATCACCTCGACCAAGGGGCAGAATGACTTCGCTAGCATGGCGGAGGTGATCCGACGTCGTTACAAGCGCCTTCTTCAAGAGGCGCTGAAGACGGCCCCGGAACTGGCTGATTCTCAGGAGATCCCTACCGAAGCACTCGATAGGTTGGGCAGATCTGGCAATCAAGGAAACCCCCTTCCTGATCTTATCATTGTGGACGGAGGTAAGGGCCAGCTCGGCATGGCCTGCCGGGAGCTTCAGACTCTGGGACTTCACAACCAGCCGGTGATCGGACTAGCCAAGGAATTCGAAGAGATCTACCGGCCCGGGGAATCAGCCCCTCTCCGCCTCGACAAGGACTCGGGTGCACTAAAACTCCTACAGCGGATCCGCGACGAGGCTCACCGGGTCGCCAACGGCTACAATGAGCTCCTCCTGCGGCGGCGCATCTCCGAGAGTGCTCTTGATGATGTCCCCGGTGTCAGCGAGGCCAAGAAAAAGGCGCTTCTCACCCGATTCGGTAGCATCTCCCGGATTAAGAAAACAACACCGGATGCCTTGGCCGAGATTTCGGGTGTCAGCAAAGAGCTGGCCGAGAGAATCCTTCTTGCTCTGAATCAGAAAACCGCGAAGAGAGTTTGAGAGTGATTTAGTCCTCCAAGTGACGGTTCCTCATGGCGTCGTACCGGCGTGCTTTGCTCGGTTGGTTCTGGCGCTCCCTTCGTTCGAGAGTCATCTGGCGTTTCTGGCGGCTGAGCCTGAGTTTTTCGATTTCCTCCTCCAGCTTGAGAAATCCCTCGAGCCGCGTTAGCTCCATCTTCCCCTCTGCCATAGCCTCACGGATCGCGCAGCCTGCATGGGGACCGTGCCGGCAGTTGTCGAACCGGCATTTCCCGGCAAGCTCCACGATGTCCGCAAACTGCTCTCGGAGCGTCGCCTCATCCGTCCACATGTGGACCTCCTTGATGCCGGGGTTGTCGATGATGATACCTCCGCCTCGCAGTACCATGAGTTCGCGGGCCGTGGTGGTGTGCCGTCCTTTTCCGGTGCTTTCGTTGACCTCGTCGGTAAACTGGTAGTCACCACCAAGCAGGTAATTGATCACTGAGGATTTTCCCGTGCCGCTGGATCCGATGAAGGTGATGGAGATGCCCGGCTTCAGATAGCTCTTAAGCGCCTTGAGGGTACTTTTTTTCTTTAAGCTGGTGACATGCACTTCCGCCTCCGGATTCTGGTTTCGGATAGCTTCCGCGGCAGCCAGATTCTCCTCTTCGGAAAAAAGGTCGGCTTTGTTGACCAGCACCACCGCTTTGGCCCGACTGCGGCCAATGATCGCGAAGTACCGTTCCATCCTTCGGAGGTTGAAATCGGGTCCCGCATCGGTGACTACGACGACAATCTGGATGTTGGAGGCGATCACCTGCTCCTCCATGCGCTTCCCGGAGGCTTTCCGAGAGAAGCAGGTTTGCCGGGAAAGCCTTGCCCGGATGATATGCTCGTTGTTTTCGTCCCCGACCTCGAGCGCCACCCAGTCCCCGACAGCCGGCAGCTCCGCATCGGACGTGGCGTCATGGTAGACCTTACCGCCCATCACCACTTCCAGCTCACGGCCATCACCCAGCAGGGCGCCGTAGGTGATCTTGTTGTCGCGGATTAGACGGGCCGGTTCCCAACCCTTTCCTTCAAATGCGGAGAATTCTTCCGCGAAAGCCTCGTTCCAGCCCAGATCCTCGAGCGTCATGCAGAGGTTTCTGATTTTTCTGCGAGTGCGTCACCGATCAGATTGAGGATTTCCTTGCGGCCCTGCTGATCCTTCGAAGAACTCAGCACATAGGTCGGCTCCTCCTCGGTGATCTCGCGCATGCTGACTAGGAACGTCTCGATGTTTTTCTGGACCGCCCCTTTGGAGAGTGTGTCTGTCTTGGTAAAGGCCAGGATCAGAGGCAGGCCACATCCGACCATCCAGTTGAGGAACTCCAAATCCAGAGCTTGAGGGCTGAGCCGGGAATCGATCAGCACGAAGGTCCCGCGTAGGTTCGGGCGGTGTTGCAGATAGTCCGAGACGAAGGCGCTGAATTTACCCCGCTCCTTCTTGCCGACCTTCGCGTAGCCGTAGCCCGGCAGATCAACCAGATTCCAGGTGTTGTTGATCGTGAAGAAGTTGATCAGCTGTGTTTTGCCCGGGACCTGCGACACCTTCGCCAGTCCCTGCGAGCGGGTCAGCATGTTAATGAGCGACGATTTCCCGACATTCGAGCGACCGATCAGCGCGAATTCCGGTAGGGCTGATTCCGGGCATGATGCCAGATCGGGAGAACTCGCCTTGAAAGCCGCGGTAAGGATCTTCACGGTTCCCGGCGATGGTAGGGTGCCAAAGAGGGTCTCTTCACCCGGTTTCCGGCAGACGCCATGATCTCCACATAGACTTCAGATCCGCCCGCCAGCGCTACGGCCTCTACAGCCTTTGACACATCGATCAATGGGATTGGAGTGGCGGTTCCGCTCTCGGATCCGACCTTGCATGCGAAATCCCAGACATCGAACTCCGGAGGCAATGTCTTCCGCCTCTCACGCTTCACGTACTTGATGATCTCTAGCTTGATCGCATCCAGAACCCTCGGGTCTTCCTTGCCCGGAATATGGAGTGGGAAAGTTTTTTTCATCTGTTTTCAGTCTACCACAGGAACCCACATACGAGTGAGTTAAAAGCTGGAGCCGCTTACCGGATTATCCCTCTCTATAGGAGGGCTCTGGAGTAAGGCTTCACAAAATAAAAATGCCGCTGATCGCGGCATGCCAGTCGAACTGAAGTTCTCATCCGCCAATGGCCCATGTAATCACCATGTGATTGCATGGAGCCGCTTGCCGGATTCGAACCGGCGACCCTCTCATTACGAATGAGATGCTCTACCAACTGAGCTAAAGCGGCGTCGCAAACTAACGAACTGGAAAATAACGGATTTCCAAACCATGGCAAGATCGGGAGAGCTGACGCCTTATTAGACTGACTCCGAAATCTTCACTCCTCTACGTTCCAGGATCCGCTCTATAGCCGTGCGGACATCCTCATCCCGGATGCTCTCCATCTCACCGTGGAGTTGGCCCATGGGCTGATCTGTTGTCTCCGGTTTAGATAATTCCACCACCTCGTGGCCCGGAGTAGGATTCTTCGGACCGATCAGGGCGCCGGGACTGGCATGATGTAAGATGGCTAGAGCGGGACATCCCGTCGCATACGCCATAAAGAGAACTCCTGTATCAGTGCTGACCAGCATCGTGGCCTGAGTGAGTAGGGCCGCAGTCTCCTCCAAGGTCGTCCTGCTGCAGAGATTTATTACGCCAGGACAGGCGCTCTCTATCTTCCCAGCCACTTCCTCGTTATCCCATCCACCGGTTAGGATGATACGAACCGGATACCGCTTCTGAAGCCAATGGATATTCCTGATGTAGGAGTCGACCGGCCAGTCGCGCCATGCACGACTCCTTCCTCCTCCGGTCTGGAAAATCACAAAAGGCTGATCGATCCATTCCGAAAAGCGCTCCCGGATACTAGCAGTCTCGGATCCGTTCGGTTGATAGACCATTCTATCGGCATCGCCGGAAGCACCAGCAGCTGACGCAATCACTGCTCCTAGTCTCAGGATATGCCCCTCTTCGGGTAGCGGAACCTGATGTGAAAGAAGAAATCCGTAATTCCCACAACGCCACGATCCACCGAAAAGTGCATGGTGGTTGATGCAATAGGCGATGGGAACCACTTCGGGATTGATATTCAAGAGAATCACCAGATCGGGGCGGGTGCGACGAAATCGTCTCAGCAATTGGAACGCATAGAGGGGCGACTTGCCATACGGGAGGACTTCATCCACATCGGGATCGTGTTGAAACACCGTGCTCCTCTTGCGATGGGCGCAGACGACGATCCGCGCCTGGGGGTAAGCAACCTTTAGACTCCTGACGGCTGCCGTGTCGAACAGGGCATCCCCGATCCCTGTTGTGCTAAAAACCAGAATCAGCTTGGGATTCTTCGGAAGATCGCCCGGAGTCGGAGGGAAAATCGCCGCAAGAATCCGGAATGTGGATTCCGTGATGAACTGGATGAAGCGCTTCCACATGTATTCAGTACTATGGGTGCTCAACTGCGACTGAATCAAGCCCCTGCGAAGGTGCGAGGCAATAGATAGGCAATACTCTCAAGTCTCGACTTGAGGCCCGCCATCCCATTACGTACAGTACTTAGTAATTGGAGGGGTGGTAGAGCGGTTTATTGCACCAGTCTTGAAAACTGGAGAGGTCACAAGCCTCCGTGGGTTCAAATCCCACCCCCTCCGCCATACCTTTCAATCACCCGTCAACCCATATAAAAACAGGGTTTGCAATTCTGAGAGGTGTTCTGAAAAGGGCCTTTTTGGGGAAATCTTCTTCCCTCTACTCAGCGCTTCTGAACCTCTGGTCGAGAACTTCGGGCCGCTGACCTAACAGTCTCACAGCCTTTAGTCCAAACCCCTGCGCTCTTCCGAGCGCTGTGTTCTTCAGAGTGTCTTGTGAGAGCCGTCACAGAGCGGGCCGTTGCCACTGTGCTTGCAGCCGCAAAAGTAAACGGGGCCATCCTTCTCGGCAGTGTAGGGTGTGGGAGAGAAGCCACTTCCCTTGTGGGAGCCGTCGCAGAAGGGCTGCGTGGCACTCTTACCGCAGGAGCACCAGTAGTAGGTCTTGCCTGCCTCAACAGTGACGGGGATCGGGGATTTTTGGGCGATGGTGGGTTCGGACATAAGAGAGTGATTTAGGATTGGAATAATTACTTAACGACATTAATTTTCTAGTTACGCTTACTTGAAAGAACAACTTCTTTTTCGTCCCGTCATCACATTCACTTCTTCAATCCCATGAGCCACACTATTCCCGAATCCCAACTCCTCGACGCTCTCAACTGGCGCTATGCCACCAAGTCCTTTGACGCCTCGAAGAAGATCTCCGAGTCCACCTGGAAAACTCTGGAAGAGTCCTTGGTTCTTTCACCCTCCTCCTTCGGGCTCCAGCCCTACCGCTTTCTGGTTATCAAGGATCCTGCGATCAGGACCCAACTCCAGCCTCATTCCTGGAACCAGACCCAGGTGGTCGATGCCTCCCACTATGTCGTTATGGCCGGACGCACCGCGATGACGGAAGTCGAAGTCGACCGTTTCCTAGACCGCGTCGTCGAGTTGCGTGGCATTCCCCGCGAGTCACTCGATGGATACCGCGGCATGATGTACGGAAGCCTGCTCTCGCCGGGAGCCGAGGCCCGCATCCCTCATTGGGCAGCGCTCCAGGCCTATATCGCCTTAGGCAATCTTATGACTTCAGCAGCCCTGCTCGGCGTGGACACCTGCGCGATCGAGGGATTCGCCCCGGCGGAATATGATTCCATCCTTGGCCTCAAGGAACAGGGATATGCCGCCGTCGTCTGCTGTGCCCTCGGTTACCGTAGCGCAGAGGACAAATACGCCTCTGCAACCAAGGTGCGTTTCCCTGCGGCAGATCTTATCAAGACAGTCTGATCTTGGAGAACGAACTAGAACGGGATCTCGGCGAACAGCCCCTGAACCGCCTCATGGCGGAACTGGGGCTGAAGTCGCACGATCTGGTCGCCGCCTCCACCGAACAGATCACCCACAAGATGGTCCAGCGGGGTTGCAAGGGACGAAGACTCACCAAGAACGTTCAAGGAAAACTCCTCCGCGCCCTCAACACGGCAACCGGCGGAACCTATGTTGTTGCCGATCTCTTCACCTATTGAGTAGGAGCATGCCGAAACTTTCCCGCAGAGGCGCGGAGGCGCAGAGATTGATTGGAATTTGGAAATCTATGGAACAGGTTAGGAATTAGAAATTGAGATAGTCATAATTCTGATTATTTCTCATAACGCCGATATATTCTTTCCTCTGCGCCTCTGCGTTTGCTTGCCCGGCCGTTGCTTCGCATCCGTTACGGCTGCGCGAGTAATCTCTTCTCTGACCTAACAGCCTTCAGTCTAAACCGCTAATAGCCTTTCTCCATGTCTGTTCTTAACATCGCTGCCTACAAGTTTGCGGAGCTGACCCAGCTTCCAGAACTGCGCGCGCGGTTAAAGGCCGAGTGCCTCTCTTTGGAACTCAAAGGGAGCATTCTGATTAGCCCCGAGGGTATCAATCTCTTCATCGCCGGGGAATCGACCGCCGTAGAGTCGTTACTTGAGATACTCCGCTCAATTCCTGGCCTCGAGACGCTTGAAGTCAAGCGCAGCGAGAGTGACGCGCAGCCCTTCAACCGGATGCTCGTGAAGTTGAAGGAAGAAATCATCGCCTTCGGTGTCGAGGGGATCAATCCAGCCCGTCATACCGCGCCGAAGATTTCCGCCAAGGAACTCAAACAGTGGCTGGATGAGGGACGGGAGTTCACCCTGCTCGATACCCGCAACACCTACGAAGTGAAGCTCGGCACCTTCGCCGGAGCCGTCACGCTACCGATCCGCCACTTCCGGAAGTTTCCCGAGGCCGTGAAGCAACTTCCTGAGACGATGAAAGAGGTTCCCGTCGTCAGCTTCTGCACCGGCGGGATTCGCTGCGAAAAGGCCTCACCACTCCTGGAGCGTGAGGGTTTCCGAGAGGTCTACCAGCTCGAGGGAGGCATCCTGAAGTACTTCGAGGAATGCGGTGGAGCCCACTGGGAGGGTGAGTGTTTCGTCTTCGACAAGCGCGTGGGAGTCGATCCCGCACTACAGGAAACCAATAGTCAGCTCTGCTTCGCCTGCACCGAGCCATTGACCGAGGAAGAGCTCAAGGATCCTCGGTATGTTTGTGAGATCAGCTGCCCCTACTGCTTCGACGAGAAGGCTTAAACAGGTTTTCTGACCGGGATGCCGTACGCGGCAAGCTCCCTCTTCACATCGCCGACGGTATAATGTCCAAAGTGGAAGATGCTGGCGGCGAGGACGGCATCGGCTTTCCCGACCGTAAGAACTTCGGCCATGTGGGCGATGTCCCCTGCCCCGCCGCTGGCGATTACCGGGATGCCTATGGCGTCGCTCACTGCTGCGGTGAGTTCAAGATCGTAGCCTTTCTTCGTTCCGTCGGAGTCCATGCTGGTGAGGAGGATCTCCCCGGCACCGCGCTTGGCGACTTCCTTGGCCCAGTCAACAGCCTGCCATGTAGTTGGTCTGCGCCCACCGTGGGTGTGGACGATCCATCCACCCTTCCCATCCCTGCGTGCGTCAATGGCTACAACGACGCACTGGGAGCCGAACCCCTCGGCTGAGGCGTTCACGAGGTTCGGATCATCGAGAGCAGCAGTGTTCATGCTCACCTTGTCGGCTCCTGCTAGGAGCATGGCGCGCACATCCTCGACCTTACGGATTCCTCCACCGACCGTGAGGGGCATAAAGCAGGCATCGGCCGTCTTCTCGACGACCTCGCGCATCGTTGCGCGCCCTTCGTGAGAAGCAGTAATGTCGAGAAAGACCAACTCGTCGGCACCCTGAGCGTCGTAAGCACGCGCACACTCGACCGGATCTCCCGCGTCACGGATATTCTCAAACTTGGTTCCCTTGACGACACGACCTCCGTCGACGTCGAGACAGGGTATGATGCGTTTGCCGAGCATCGGGAGAGCTTAAAGGTTGAAGTATGAATTATGAAGTATGAAAAGGTGCTGTCATCAAGTGTTTGGACGCAGGAAGTTTGATAAGGACAACCAAGCCGCTGGGGAGCGGTGCGGTGGACGACCGCAGGGAGCCCGTATGGGCGGCACCGCTTGCCGGGAGGCAAGTGCCGTCAAAAGGGAAAGGAACTTTTAGAGTCTTAAAAAGTTGCTTGAGGGCATTGGTGGCTTAAATTCGTTTCTTCATCATGACTCAACGTGTCTTCATGATCTGCGCCCTGCGATGCCTGCCTCTTTTGGCTCTTTTGCTACTGCCTGGATGTGCTCTCTTTGAGGAGGGGGCGAGCCTTTCCAATTTCCACACAGTGGTTCTGGATCCGGGTCACGGGGGCTATGACAACGGGGCAAAGGCTGTCCGGGGCCTGAGTGAAAAGATGCTGACGCTCGATGTGGCCCGACGCGTGAAACCCCTTCTCGAAGCCCGCGGCTATCATGTGGTCATGACGCGCACCTCCGATGTCTTCATCCCGCTCGGGACCAGGACCGCTATTGCCAACTCCCGCACTGACGCGGCTTTCGTGAGCATCCACTTCAACTCTGCCTCCCGTCGTGCGGCGAACGGCGTTGAGACCTATTACTACAATCCGCGCTCGGCCCCACTCGCCTCGAACATCCTGCGGGAGATCGCCACCTGCTATGGCTCCCACAGTCGGGGAACAAAATTCGCCCGCTACTATGTGCTCCATCACAACCAGCGTCCGGCTACGCTGCTCGAGTTGGGGTTTGTCTCCAATGCGCAGGAGAACAATCTCCTCCAGAACCCCTCCGTCCGTCAGCGTCTTGCTGAGAAAATCGCTGCCGGCATCTCCCGCGGCCACGGCGGCCGGGCGCCGGTGGCAACCAGTGGGGGATAGGAAATAGGGAATGGGATCTAGGGCATCGGCTCTAGGAGACTGGAAAAATCTGCTCCGCTAAAAATTCGGAGATCTTCCCGTCATCCCCTATTACCTATCAACAATTTCCCATACCCAAGTCTTAAGGAACCGCCGTTCCTTAAGAAAAAAGCCCCTTCAAACGCTCTGTAAAGCTGCGGTGGAGCGGTGTGTTATGATCACCGCAGAGTTCGGCGAAGGCCTCGAGCGACTTCCTCTGGGCATCATCCAGCTTGGTCGGCACCTCGACTTCGAGCTTCACGTGAAGATCCCCCTTGGCATGGCTCTGGAGACGGGGCATGCCGTGTCCCTTGACCCGGAAATCACTCCCCCCCTGCGTTCCTGCGGGGATCTTCATAGTCACGGTTCCCGCGAGGGTCGGCACCTCGATCTCGCCACCGAGTGCAGCGGTCACGAATGGGATGGGCATACGGCAATGAAGATCGGAGCCGTCACGAGAGAAGATGGTATGCTCCTTCAGATGAATCACGACATAGAGGTCACCCGTGCCGCCACCCCGACTCCCGGCCTCGCCGCCACCTGAGGAACGCAGACGTGATCCCTCGTCAATACCGGCCGGAATAGTGAGCTTGATGCGCGAGGTTTTCTCGGCGCGCCCATCGCCCCGGCAACTTTTGCAAGGCTTGTCGATTGTCTGTCCTGCCCCATGGCACTGGGGACATGGCTGGGCGACTTGAAAGAAACCCCTGGAGGCAACCACCTGGCCGCGTCCCCGGCAGAGGGAACAAGTGGAGACCTTGGCACCCTTTGCGGCACCCGAGCCGCTGCAGTCGCCGCAGGCATCGAGTTTGCGGAGTTCGATCTCCTTCTCGCAGCCGCTGAAAGCCTCTTCAAGCGTGATCCTGAGGTCATAGCGCAGATCCGAGCCCCGACCTTCCTGAGCGCTGCCACCGCCGCCGAAGAAATGGTCGAAAACCCCACCTCCTCCTCCCGAAGCTCCGAACATCTCACGGAAGAGGTCAAAGGGATCGTGCATGCCACCCCCACCTCCGCCTCCTCCACCCATGCCGCCTTGGAAGGCCGCGTGGCCATATCGGTCGTAGGCAGCGCGTTTCTCCGAATCGCTCAGGATATCGTAGGCCTCGGCGATCTCGCGGAAGCGCTCCTCGGCAGTGGAATCGCCGGGATTCTTATCCGGGTGATGCTTGACCGCGAGCTTGCGGTACGACTTCTTGATATCCTCGAACTCGATGGTTCGGGTGACTTGCAATACCTCGTAGTAACACCTCTTTGCCATAGCGAAGGAACCCCTGCGGGAAATCAGGCGAGCTTGTTGACGATGACGCTGGAGGGACGGATCAACCTGTCGGCGAGCCTGTATCCGCGGCGGAGCTGACGGAGGACAACTCCATCGGCTTGGGCTGCATCGGTCTCGTGGCCAAGCGCCTCGTGGAGCTTCGGATCAAATGGCTGGCCCACGGCATCAATGGGCTGAAGCCCGCTGGATACCAAAAAGTCACCGAGCTGGCGGTGGACTATCGCGAAGCCATCCACGATACCCTTGGCGGCCGTATCACCACTGGCGGCCGTGAGTCCGAGTTCGAAATTATCAAGGATCGGCAGGAGTTTCTCGAGCAGGCCCGCATTCGCAAAACGGATCGCCTCCTCCTTCTCGCGGATCATGCGCTTGCGATAGTTCTCCAGATCGGCCGCGGCACGGAGAGCCTGATCGCGATAGCGCTCGACCTCCGCCTGAAGGTTCGGCTTCGGAGCGATCGGAGCGGAATCCACCGAGGGCACGGTGTTTTCTACAGGGATCTCTTCCTGTGAGGTTGCCTCTTGTTTGCTTGTGGGATCGGGTGTCGGATTCTTTTTCACGATGGTTGATTATTAAAGCGTCAGAGCTTGCGAAGCGCAATCAGAGTGATGTCGTCATGCTGCGACTCATTCCCGGCAAAGGCGATCACAGACCGGGAAAGCCTGTGGAGCATCGCGGCAGCCCCATCCCCGGCATTGGCCAGAAGCTCCTCGCTAAGCCGCTGAACACCGAACTCATCTCCCGATGCATTCAGAGCTTCCGTCAATCCGTCCGTGTAGAGAAGAAGCAGGTCGCCACCCTCCAACCGGAAGGGAAAGTCGGTGCAGAACCGGTCGAAGACCCCACCACTGTCAATGCCTACTGCCATCCCCTTGGGGTTGAGACATTCGAGCGTCGTACTTTCCCGACGGAAAAGGAGCGGAGCATCATGACCGGCACGAGCAAGCAAGGCATTGCCAGTGCGGCGGTTCAGAACGACATAGGCCATACTGATGAACATATCCTCCTTCATGTCGGGATAGAGCTGCCTGTTCACACCCCGCAGGACTTCGGCAGGAGAGAGCTTTCCTGGGGCCTGACTGCGGAGGGCGCTGCGACACATCGCCATGATGAGCGCCGCAGGAACGCCCTTACCCGAGACATCGGCAATAACGATACCGACGTGATCCTCGTCGACTGCGAGGTAGTCAAAATAGTCCCCGCTCAGCGTGCGGGCCGGGAGATTGAGTCCGCTGATCTCAAATCCCTCCACATCCGGGGCATCTGAGGGAAGCAAGATTTTCTGAATTTCCCCGGCAATCTGGATGTCATGATCCAGCGCATGCTTCTCCCCGGCAGCCAGATGAATGGCCTGGTTAAACAATGCAAAGGCAGCCTGCTCCACGATGGCCTTGAAGAGCTCGATCTTGGTATCGCTGAAGGGATCACTGCCCGGCTTCCTTGCCAAGGCAAGCACTCCCAGCAGCTTGTGACGGTACACAAGGGGCCCCATGACGACGGAGCCCAGTCCTTGGGAAATGAGATCCTCTGGAATATCCCCACGGCGCCTGAGAAAACGGGGTTCTTTCCAAGCACAAGCCTCACCAAGAAGCCCCATGCCGACACGGACAGATTGCAGACGCACAAAACTCTCGATGGCCTGTGAATGAGTGTTCTCTCCATCGGCAACTTCCCCGCAGAGGTGCGCGGGAAGGGAAACGAGTGGTGGGCACCCTTTGGAAAGGAATGCGGGAAGAAGCTGTTGCCCGGAGCGGTCGGCAAGGTAGAGGGCGCCTCCGTCGGCTTTAAGAATGAGTTGGGCCCCCTCGACAAGAAGGCGGTGCAACTCACCAGCGGGCACGCCTTCAGAAAAGGCCGCTCCCAATCCGTGCAGAAAGTCGAAGACGCTTCGCTCTTCTTGGTGAATCTCAGCCGTGGTGCGTTTCAATTCTCCAACCCTGCGCCGTGATCCGAAGACGATAAGTCCAAGCACACCCGTGGCCACAAGGAGGGCGACAATGACGACAGGCTCGATGCTCTGAAAAATCATGGCCGTCCATCATGGATCGAAATTATGATAAAGACCAGCACGCCGGCATCATCATATCCCTAGGGATGATCCGTCATATCCAACGAGCTCAGGTCTCTCCTTCAAACGTCAATGGCTGGCACTGCCTTGAGCACCATGGCCACCATGGCCACCATGGCCACCATAGCCACCGTGTCCACCGTGCTTGAGATACTCGATCACATCGTGAAACCGTTCGGCATTCGCGGGGTTTGCGGCGATCAGGGCCTCGTGAGCGGAAAGAATGATATCCTTCTCCATGATTGTATCGACCGGAAGCTGCATAAGGTTCCCCCCCAGCTCGGCGGGTGCCCTCATGGTCGAACCAGCCGGCTCGATCCCAAAGAGAAAGTTGAGCCCGAGATTTTCCATGAGATCGACATTCCGGGGAGTGACATTGATCACCAGCAGAGAGCCCTGTCCGAGTTCGCGGAGTCTCTGGGAAATACCGGTCAGAGTTCCCATGAAGGTCGAATCCATGTGATCGCAGGAGGCCAGGTCGACCACGAATTCGCGTCGACCACGCTGGATCATGGCCTGGACGAATTTTCGGATTGAGCCGCTGCTCTGGAAATTGCCGCGCCCCTCGATCCTGATCCAGACCTCTTGGTCAAAGCATCCTGCGCTGACAGTGGCGGGTGTGGTCATTGTTGCAAAGATCGTCGAAATGGCCCTCAGCGCATTCGAGGATAGCTTCCACAAACTTTGGGAGAGAAGTCCCTCTCGCCGAGCAGGTTCACGGCACGAAGAAGTGATTCATCCCCGGCGTGGCCCTCCACTTCCAGGAAAAGATGTAGCCCGCTTCCGGCAGCCGGTCGGCTGTGGATCGAGATGACATTGACGCCGGCCCCTCGGAATGGTTCGAGCGCAGAAGCTAGTGCCCCCGGATGATCGGTGAGATGAAAAAGCAGGGCTGTCTGGTCGTCGCCGGAACGTGCGTTCAGGCTTTTCCCCAGCACGAAGTAACGGGCACGGCGGGAACCCTCTTCCCCTCCGAGCACGATTTGGGAAGCAAGCTGGGCCTCGCTTGTCATCAGCAGTTCCAGAACCGTTGTGTCAGGCCCTTCCTCACCGGAGGGAAGGACTGCGCAATCTGCTTTCCCGGAGGTGACCGCCGCGAAGAGATCGGCGGGATCGTCATGGAAAGTGTAGCGGACGGAGGCGCCGAACTGCTGCTTGGCGGCAAAATGAGTGCGCCCTGCGACACATCCCTCGCAGGCAATGATGGTATCCTTCTCGAGGGCAAGAGAAGCCGACATGATCTCACGGTAGATCGCACGAATCGCCTGTTCCTCCAAGGGTCCAGCACTCCGCTCGACTAGACGACGCATCAGCTGCTCGGCACGCCCTGCAGCATAGACGGGAGCACCATTACGTTCCTTGATCCGACCGATCTCCTGGGCAAATCGTGCGCGCTCGTTCAGAAGATCGAGCAATCTTCCATCGATGGCATCGATCGCCTCGCGCAGTTTGGTGAGATCTTCCATGGGGAAAAGGTTTTCTGTTCAGCGTTCCGAGTGACCGTTCGGTGATTCTCCTGATTCTTCCTTCTCGATCTCTACCTCGGCATCGACCTCGAAAGAAACCTCCTCGAAGACCACCGATTCACGGAGTTTAAGAATCTCTGTTACCTCAACCTCTTCAAGCACGGCGGCTTCTTCGGTTTGTTCGCCTTCTTCGCCGTCTTGCACGCTCTCCAAGACACCGCTTGTCACCTCTTCAGGAACGGAAAGTACGCCTGGCAGTTCGGCAGTACCGCTCTCATCAACCGGAGCGCTTCCGGGTTCCGGAGTCGCCTTAGGGAGCGGTATGTGGCGCAACTCAGCGGCATTAGGAAGCTCATCAAGGGTGCGAAGACCGAAATGATCCAGGAAATACTGGGTGGTTGCATAGAGAAGGGGCCTGCCTCCCGCCTCGGCGCGACCAGCTATCTTCACAAGGCCTCGATCCAGAAGTGTCTGCATTACCCCGTCGACGGAGACACCTCGGACGGCTTCCATATCGGCGCGGGCGATCGGCTGGCGATAGGCGATGATGGCGAGGGTTTCGAGGGCGGAGGGACTGAGGCGGGTCGGCTTTGCCTCGGGATAAAGAGCACGCAGCCAAGGCGCGAAACCAGGAGCACTGGAGAGTAGCCACCCGGTCGCCGTTTCACGCACCTGGTAGGCGCGACCCGAGGCGGCGACTTCTGACTGCAGGTCGACCAGGGCATCGCGAACATCCCCTTCCTTGATACGGGCAAATGCTGAGGCCACCGAAGTCGGCTCAGCAACGGCCGCACTCTTGAGATGGGCCATGAGTTCCTTAGGCAGGACGGCTTTCTGGGAAGCAAATAGAATCGCCTCCAGCACATGGGAAAGCGGGGGTATCTCACCCGTGGGAACCTCGGCACCGAGTAATTCTTCAGTCACAGCTTCGGGAAGAGAAGCATTCTCGGCCTCGCCAGTAGGAGTTTCCTCAATTTCCACAGCAGGGCTTTCTTCGGATGATTCCACGATCGTTTCCTCCGAGGAGGGGGTTTCTGGAGCATGATCTCCGGTTAGCTTATTCTTGGATGATTTCTTACTCATGGGAATGTTCGATCAGAGGTTCTGCAGGGATGATCTCCTCCTCGTCCGAGAGGGTGCGATCCAGCCAGATTTCACCGAATTGTTCCTCCTGACGCACGCGGAATTGTTTCATCCGGATCAGCTCAAGGATGGCAAGGAATGTAACGACCAGTTCGGAACGCGTGGAGGCCTGTCCGAAAAGCTCTTCAAAGCGCATCGAGACGCCGCGATCGACAAGGCCCATCAGGTGGTTGATTCGATCCGTGACCGTGAAAGTTTCCTCGTAGATCTCTCCCTGCTTTTCCTCAACAGGAAGGCGTTTAAGCGCGCGCTGGAAGGCATTGATGAGGTCGAAGATGCCTATATCGCCGATCAGCAGATTGTCATCGAGAAGGGGGGCATGGGCAGGATCGAGCGAGACCGCGCGGGGAAATAGTGCCGCCTGAAGATCTTCCTGGTCACGGAGATGGGACGCAGCCTCCTTGAACTTCCGGTATTCAATGAGTTGGCGGATGAGCTCCCAGCGCGGATCATCCTCTTCGGCCTCCTCTTCGGGGAGCTGCTGATCCTTGGGGAGCAAAGTCCGACTCTTGATATAAAGCAGGTTAGCCGCCATGACCAAGAACTCGCCGGCCACCTCGATATGCAGAACCTCGAATGTCTCGAGATACTCCAGATACTGCGTGGTGATCCGCTCGATCGAAATATCATAAATGTCCACTTCGTCCTTCTTGACGAGGTAGAGCAGCAGGTCGAGAGGGCCCTCGAAGGCCTCCAGTTGGACTTTATATTCTGACTCCATCACCGAGGCGGACGCTAGCGGCGGTAGCCGTGGCGCTCGATCTCCTTGGCGACTTTGACCTTGTGCTTAGCCTTCTCCTTCACCTTGGTCTTCCTCTTGCGCAGCTGCTGGACGAGCTTTTTAACAGTCAGGTCGATCGCAGAATAGAGATCATCCTCGGCATCCTCGGCATGAAGGTCGGGACCGGGGAGAGCCACATGGATCTTGACCAAGAAATCTTTTTTCTTGGAGCGGTGCTCGTCGAAAAGAAGCACCACGTGCGTGGCAAGGATGCTGTCGGTGTATTCCTCAAGATGAGCAACCTTCTCGGCCACGTAGGCATGGATGGCTGCAGTGAGTTGGATATGGCGTGGACTGATGTGGATTTGCATGGGTTTGTGTCTCTATGTCTCTTTTAAGGCCGGATGGGGCATCACGCCACCAAAATGCTGAAGAGGTCGAATTCGGGTGATCAGAGGCTTGGGTTATAAAAATCCCGGATCGCAGCCACTAACCCAGGAATATCGTGCTGGTTTGCTTCCAGATCGATCGGAAGTCCGAGTTTTTTCATTTCCGACGACGTGACAGGCCCGATGCTAGCGGTCTTGAGCTCTTCGGGTAGAGGAAGTCCGAGTGCCATGAAGTGATCGGCCGTTGAAGCACTGGTGAAGGTGATCATATCTGCCCCCTCCTCCCGGAAGCGACGGATCCCTCCGGAGACATCCTCCGTTTCGGGAACGGTCTGGTAAACTGGCACGTCATCCACGATAGCGCCGAGATCCTCAAGCTCGATGGCCAGCATTTCACGGGCCCCGGCGGCACGCGGGAGGAGCATCTTGAGATTTTCGACATTGAGCTCCTTGAAGGATTTCAGCAACGACTCGGCCACGAATTCCTCCGGGATCAGATCCACGGCATAGTGGTACTCGCGGACTTTTTTGGCGGTGCCGTTGCCGATCACGGCGATGCGCGCCCCGCCGAGGTCGCGGGCATCCTCATGGGCGGCGAAGAAGGCCGTGAAAAATGCATCCACACCATTCGGGCTGGTAAAGACGATCCAGTCGTAGGTGCGAACATCAAGCATCGCCTCGATGAAAGCGGTCTTGTCGGCGGGAGGCTCGATCCGGATGGTCGGAAGCTCATAGGCATCGGCGCCGAGTTCCCGGAGTGAGGCAAGCAAGCCGCCCGCCTGCTGGCGCGTGCGCGTCACTGCGATGCGTCGACCAAAGAGAGGGCGTGTCTCGAACCAGTTCAGCGTCTCCCGGAGATTCACGACATCGCCGAAAACCGCCACAGCAGGGGCTTTGAACTGTTTCTCCTCGGCCAGTCCGGCAATGGATCCAAGTGTCCCGACTAGGGTCTGATGACGCCCTGTCGTCGCCCAGCGGACCAGAGCCACAGGGGTCTCCGTAGACATTCCCGCCTGCGTAAGCTGCCCTGTGATGGCGGTCAGGCGCTCAACACCCATCAGCATCACCTTCGTGCCGGGCGCCGAAGCGATCGCCTTGTAGTCGATACCGGAGGTCTTTTTGTCCGGCTCCTCATGGCCGGTGAAGATGGTGAGCACGGCATTGCTGGCGCGGTGGGTGACGGGAATGCCCGCATAGGCCAAACCCCCTATCGCAGAGGTGACACCCGGAACGATCTCGAAGCGCAGTCCGGCGGCGGCGAGTTCTGCAGCCTCCTCTCCTCCACGGCCAAAGAGAAAGGGATCACCGCCCTTCAGACGCACCACCCGTTTTCCCTCTAGGGTGTACTTCACCAGCAGCGCATTGGTCTCCTCTTGCTTGAGCGCATGTTGTCCGGCTGTCTTGCCTGCATAGATCTTTTCGGCGGAAGCGGGGGCAAAACGGAGGAACTCCGCATTGCTCAAATAATCGTAGATCACCACATCGGCTCGCTCTAGGCACTCGCGTCCCCGTAGTGTCAGCAGTCCCGGATCGCCGGGGCCGGCACCAACCAGATAGCAGATTCCCTCGATAGGTTTTGTAGCAGGGGAGGGCTTCTTAGAGGATTTTTCGGAGGGTGGTTTCATGATGAGAGAAGTTGATCGGCGACCATTCTTGCAACGCCGGCGGGACTTGGGGCTATAGCGCTGGCTGAGAGAGGTGCAGCGTCGGAATCGGGATGCGGGATGAAGACAGCGTTCAAGGTGATACCCTCCACAGTCTCCGTCGCGAGAGCCCCGAGCGCCAGATGACATCCTCCCCCGAGATGCCTGAGCACAAGCCGCTCGGCCTCGACACAACGGGACGTGGGATCATGATTCAGCACCGAGAGCAAAGCTTCCGCAAGATCACCAACCCTGCACTCCACGGCGATAGCCCCCTGGCCCGGAGCCGGGAGCATCCATTCCAGGGACTCCAGCCAGAGCGTCAACCCCTCGATTTCGAGAATGCCAAGCGAGAGATCGTGTCCGAGGCGGCCAAGTCCAGCCGCGGCAAGGATGGTGGCATCGAAGGGAGACCCGGCAGCCACCTTAGCCAGACGGGTGGGGACATTACCACGGATCGGAATGAGATTGAGATCAGGACGTCGCGCTTTCAGGAGCAAGGCCCGGCGGGGACTGCTTGAACCGACTGTCGATCCCGGGGGAAGTCCCGCAAGACCACCAGGATGACGGGACACCAGCAGATCATCGACGGGGGCCCGAGGCAGAATGGCGGCAAGCGTCAGTCCAGCAGGCGTCTGGACCGGAAGATCCTTGAGACTGTGGACGGCAAGATCGATCTCCCCACAGAGCAGTGCCTCCTCGAGTTGCTTAGTGAAGAGACCCGCACCCTCGGCGGTCGGTTCGTGGAGAGGCATTGCAGTCCGAGCATCGCCGGTGGTGGTGATAGTCTTGAGCTGAATGGAAAGACCTGGATGGGCTTTTTCTAGAGCCTCACGAACTAACCTGCTCTGGGCAAAAGCCAGATCGCTTCCCCGTGTTCCGAGGATTAAGGGCTTCAAGTCTGATTCCGATGGTGCGCTCATGCCGTCACGCTGTTCTTCTGGAAGCATGGGACTCAGGTGCATGGATGCTCCTCATCCAGCTGATAAAGCCTCCGACATGCTGCTCGATGAGTGATTCGCATCGGACGACTTCCTGGCGGCGAATGTCGAGAGACTGTGCGGCGATCTGCTCCAGGCTGTCGATATCGTAGAGAAAAACTCCTTCCATCTCGTTGATGGCGGGATCGGCGTCGCGCGGCACGGCGAGATCGATCACGAAGAGTGGTGCACCGCGGCGCAGCTTCAGCAGCGGGGCGAGTTTTTCCGGGGTCAAGATTGCATGGGGAGCATTGGTGGAACTGATCAGAATGTCGATGTCGGCAAAGGATTTTTCCCAATGGTCAAAATGCAGCGCCATGCCACCGATCTCGGCCGCAAGCTGAGCTGCACGCTCGTAGGTGCGGTTGGAGACGATGACACTGCGCACTCCGCGGGACTGAAGGCTTCGGGCCGTACGCTCGCTTATCTCACCGGCTCCTAGGATCATGACGCGGCGGTCCTCCAAAGATCCGAAAATCTTACCTGCAAGCTCCACCGCCACGGACCCAATCGAGGTGGGACCGCTGGTGATCTGGGTTTCAGTCCGGACCGACTTGGCAACACGGAAAGCGTGCTGGAAGAGTTTGTGAAGGGGGCGCGTCGCCGCTCCGGCATCCGCAGCCACGGAGTAGGCTTTCTTGACCTGACCGAGGATCTCCGTCTCGCCGATTACCATCGAGTCGAGACCGCTAGCCACCCGGAAGAGATGCCTCACCGCTTGGGGCGTGGCGTGATAATAGAGGGGGGCTTCCAAGCCCGCGCGCTCGGCAAGGATGGATCGGAATCCCTCCAGAGCCCTCATGGGACAGAGGCTCGAAGCATAGAGCTCGACCCGATTGCAGGTGGAGAGCATGACGGCGCCGGAGACTCCCTCAATGGCGCGCAGTCGTCCAAGCAACCCTTCCATTTCGTTCTCGTGCACGGCAAACCGCTCCCGCACATCGAGATGCGCGGTACGGTGGTTGAGGCCTGCGCAGAGGATATTCATGCGGAGCTTTCTTGGTACTCTAAGAACGACCGGAGAGATGCTCGATCACGGGAAGCAGGATGAGGGCCAAAAGGAATGCCAACGAGGAAGCCCACGCAAAGCGCTTTCCAGAAAGAACACCGAACTTAGATCCGAACAGGATGGCGGCGTAGAAAAGCCAGATGAAGATTGAAAAGAAGAACTTCCCGCCTGCAACTGCAAGGTGAGCCAAGAGACCCGATGCGAAACTCAATGTGAGAAGCAGGAAACCGACCCAGAGCAAGCGTAGGGTCGCCTCCGAGAGAATGTTGATGGGGGGAAGATGATGGAAGATCGGCGCTGGACGGCGAGACTTGAGCTGTCCCTCTTGCACTAGGAACATTAGTCCCGCGACTGCAGCTAGGCCAAAGGCCCCGAAGGCCACAAGCGAAAGGGCAGCATGGGCTTCCACCCACGGATTAGGACGGAAGAAGCTGGCATGAACCTCGTTCGGAAGCAGGAGCGCCACGATCTGGAGGAGCAGAACTAGCGGTGCGGTGAATGCTCCCATCAGGGATAGCCGATAGGTTGCCCCAATCACCAAATAGATCAGGGAGATCGACCAAGAGAGGAAGATCAATGTCTCCGAGAGATTCCCGATCGGGCAGGCATGCTCCGCAGCACCCCGTAGGGAGAGATACCATCCCTGCATTATGGCCCCTAGCGCCATGGCGATGAAATTAAACCTTCCAGGCCGGAAGCGTCCCGCCCCCAGCGCATAGAGCGTGTGGCCAAAGCTGAAGAGGTAAAAGAGTGTTGAGGTAAGCAGGGCGATGCGTTCCATAAGCTAGGAAAATTGTTTTGATCTGCTCTAGCTTACCCCATCACGGGAGCTCTTGCGCTCCACCAGCGCATAGGCGTTGTGATTGTGAATCGACTCGAAATTCTCCGCTTCGATGCGGTACCAGAGAATGTTGGCATCCTGCTCGGAGCGCCCCGCCACATTGCGGACGAGATCCTCCACGAAGACGGGATTAGCGTAAGCCCGCTCAGTGACGAACTTCTCATCGGGACGCTTGAGCAGGCTGTAGAGCTCGGAACTCGCGGAGTCCTCGACCAGACGGATCATCTCCTCGATCCACATCGGCTTGGCACAGCGGACGGAGTAGGTCACATGACCGCGCTGATTATGAGCGCCGGAATCACTGATCGCCTTCGAGCACGGGCAGAGCGTGGTGACGGGCACGACCACCGTGACCACAAAATCAACTTTGCCTTTGGGCCCCCCCACCAGCGTCGCGCTGAATCGAACCGTATAATCGATCAGACCGACCGCACCCGTAACCGGGGCTGGCTTCTCGATAAAATAAGGAAACTCGAAGGCAACATGCGCCTGATCGCTTTCCAAACGCTCAGAGAGTTGCACTAGAATATCACGGATATTGCGGACATGGAGGACAGGCCCGTGGGAATTCAAGGCCTCTACGAAACGGCTCATGTGAGTCCCCTTGAAATGATGGGGCAGATCGACTGTCAGCTGGACCGTGGCGATTGTCCCCTGCTCCGTATGGCTCTTGTCACGGACCCGGATCGGATAGCGCAGGTCTTTGACCCCTACGCGGTCGATTGGTATCTGCCGGTCATCGGGCAGATTTTGCGTGTCGGAAAGGTGTGCATCGGACATGAAGAAAAAAGTCTAATCCGTCGAGCGCCGAAGGTCGAGAGTCGAGGGCTTCAAACCACTACAGCCTAAACTCCTAGAATAGCTCATGCCCTAGCACGCTCAGGCAATAAAGGGCGGCGGTCTCTGTACGCAGGATGATCGGGCCAAGAGTGATCGGAGCCACCCCCGCAGCCTTTGCCAAAGCTGCCTCGCCAGGTGTGAAGTCCCCTTCTGGACCTACCATGACCAGGACGCTTGATGGGAACGATTTCATGGCGGCTGAATAGGCGGCGAGCACCTCCTTCACGGGACGGGCATCCGGTTCCAGCGAGGCGATAAGCAGAAGATCTGCAGGAGGAAGAGCCGCGAAGAACTCCTTGGTCGTCACGGGCAGACCGATCTGGGGCATCCAGTTCTGGCCGCACTGCTTGCAGGCCTCGATCGCGATTGACTGCCAGCGTTCCTGCTTGCGTGCCGCATCAGCGGCATCCTCCAGACGCACCACCGTTCTCTCCGAAAGAAGCGGAATCACGTTCGCAGCCCCCAACTCCACGGCCTTCTGGATGACGAGATCCATGTTTTTACCCTTGGGGATGGCTTGGACCAGCGTGATCGTGCACCGGAGCGGAGAACTGCTATGAGACTGCCCTATCCGCAGCAAGCAATGTTTGCGATGAACCGCGAGCAGTTCCGCCTCGGCGACCCTTCCCAGACCGTCGAAGACCACCACCATATCGCCGGCTTCAAGCCTCAGAACATCAGCGCAGTGATGAGAGTCGGCAGGATCCAGCTCAGACGTCTCCTCAGCCCAACGGGCGGGCGGGAGATAAAAGCGATGCGACGACATGACTTAGAGATAAGGGATTCGGACCAAAGGTTAAACGACGAAAAAGAGTTGCCTCCGGCGCCCAAGGAATTAATCTCTTCCACCCACTCATGGCGTCCTTGCGCCAAGTTTTTGCGCGGTTAGCTCAGCGGTAGAGCACTACACTGACACTGTAGGGGTCGGCAGTTCAAACCTGCCACCGCGCACCACTTCCTCCTCTTTTTTATTGTCCGGGTGCGAAGTCGGTCGGGAAGCCAATCTCCATCCATTCCTCCCATTCCTCCTATGCCTTCATCTCTGCCTCCATGGAGGCCAGTTTTCTGGCGAACATGGTGCGGGCATAGCCTTCGATGAGCAGGCGGAAGGGAGGCTTCGCAAAATAGAAATGCCGCTGATCGCGAGACAAATGTGAACCCTTCAGCAGTGTCTAATGACCAATAAACACCAAGGCTCACTGACCTGACCCCCATAAACGGGACAGTTGAAAAATGAAGTTCTGCTGGGCAATAAGGAGAGCAGAACAACATGAAAAAAAGCAGATACAGCGAAGA
>JAPJNA010000075.1 GCA_026461395.1 Chthoniobacterales bacterium
AAGAAGGCAGTTGCCAAGAAGGCGGCTGTCAAGGCTCCCGTCAAAAAAGCTCCATCTAAGGTCTCCAAGCCAGCACTCAAGAAAGCCGTGGCTGTTAAAAAGCCGGCTCAGAAAGCTTCGGTGAAGAAGGTCGCCGGCAAACGCAAGTAACTGCATCTCCGATCATGGACGGCACCCTTGGAAGCTTAAGCGGCTACGGATCCCTCCTTATTCACATAGTGGTTTGCGTCGGTTTGGCGTTGACCATGTGGATTGCCAGTGTTCTGCTCGGACGGGTTGGAACGCGCACGGGAGTCAAGGATGTTGCCTATGAGTGCGGCATGCTTCCTGAACCTGGCCCTCAGCCACGCTTCAGTGTCAAATTCTACTTGGTGGCTATGTTGTTCATCTTGTTCGATATCGAAATTGTATTCCTGTACCCCTGGGCCTTGGTTTACCGGGAGTATCTGATGCAGTATGGCTTGAGCATTCTTTGGACTCTTGTCACTTTCTCTGTGGTGCTGTTTGTTGGCTATATTTACGCCATCAAGAAGGGCGCCTTGGATTGGTCTAGATAATTCTCCGCCTTCTGGGTAAGATGCCCCCCAATGATTAACAATTCTTGGGAGAAGGTTCTAGCGGGTGGGAGGATCGTACCTGTGGTCACTATCGACAACCCAGAACAGGGGTGTGCACTGGCCTCCACGCTTCTAGAGGCGGGCATCCGAGTCATTGAGGTGACGTTCCGGACCCCCGTGGCCGCCGAGGCTATCTCCAAAATCGTCGCAGGATGTCCCGGAATGTCGGTCGGAGCGGGAACCATCCTCGAGCCCGAGCAACTCAGACGCGCGGTTGATGCGGGGGCTGCTTTCGCCCTCTCCCCCGGACTGGATGAGCGGATCATCGAGGCCGCTGCGAAATTCTCCCTCCCTTTCATTCCAGGTGTGATGACCCCTGGCGAGATGCTTCGTGGGCTTTCTCTCGGATGTCCCCTTCAGAAGTTCTTCCCGGCAGAGTCAGCAGGCGGAGCTCCTTTCCTAAAACTGCTTGAGGGACCCTTCGGGCACACGCCACTCCGCTTTGTGCCGACTGGAGGGATCAAT
The DNA here is from genome assembly GCA_026461395.1 of Chthoniobacterales bacterium. Taxonomy (GTDB): domain Bacteria; phylum Verrucomicrobiota; class Verrucomicrobiia; order Chthoniobacterales; family UBA6821; genus UBA6821. Next base: position 1,083 of record JAPJNA010000075.1, read on the forward strand.
GCTGACAATATGGCATCCTATTTGGCCCTTCGCGCCGTTGCTGCTGTCGGAGGTTCCTGGTTCGTTGACCGCAAGGCCGTCGCCACAGGAGACTGGGGCACCATCCGCACACTCGCCTCCGAGGCGGCGGAACTTTCATCCCCACGCCTATGACGCCGTTTCCCGATCTGCTTCCAGTCGATGCCTCTCGGTACGACGCTTTGGCGCTCGGTGAGGTGATGCTTCGACTCGACCCTTTGGAGGGGAGAATCCGCACGGCCCGATCCTTCTCAGTTCACGAGGGGGGCGGAGAGTACAACGTGATCCGTGGGCTCCGCGGCTGCTTTCGCCTCCGGACCGCTGTAGCAGGGGCTCTTGTCGATAACGAGGTGGGGCGGTTGATCGAGTCGCTTATCCTTTCGTCAGGCGTGGATGCCTCTCTACTCAAATGGACCGATCCCGAGGCACCGGGCGAATCGCTCAGAAACGGACTCAACTTCACCGAGCGTGGTTTCGGCCTCCGTGGATCGATCGGCGTCTCCGACAGGGGATATACCGCGGCATCCCGGATTCGGCCGGGGGATTTCGACTGGGAGGCGATTTTTTCGCAATCCCCGGTACGTTGGTTCCATACCGGTGGAGTCTTTGCAGCACTCGGTGATGTCACGGGCGATGTAGCGATCGAGGCGATGCTTGCGGCGAAGCGACACGGTGCCATCGTTTCCTATGATCTCAACTACCGCCCATCTCTCTGGAAAAACACGGGTGGATTAGAAAAGGCCCAGGAACTCAATCGCCGGATAGCCGCCTATGCCGATGTGATGTTCGGAGTGCTGGAAGGTGGAGTGAAAAAACTTCCCTCGCTGGACGACCAGGGAATCTCCGAAGTGCGTACCGGCATCGAGGCGACTGCCGCTGCCTTTCCTAATCTCAAGGTGATCGCCACTCCCCTCCGGGTTGTTAAAAGCGCCTCTAGGAATGATTGGGGAGGAATCTGCTGGGCGAAGGGCGAAATTCACGAGGCTCCCCGCCGCAGTGAGATGGAGATCCTCGACCGCGTAGGTGGAGGTGACAGCTTTGCCTCGGGACTGATCTACGGTTTCCTTTGCGGGCTGGGTGCACTCGAGTCTACCAATCTGGCGGCAGCGCACGGCGCACTGGCCATGACGACCCCTGGCGATAATTCCATGGCATCCTTATCTGAAGTGCTAAAGCTTGCAGGGGGAGGAGGCTCCGCCGTGGAGCGCTGAAGACGTCTCGATTGTCCAACCGACGAAGCCAAGATCCAGAGCAGCGCGAAGCGAGGATAATCCAGCCCCGTAGGGGTATGAGAGAACCGCGCAACCACAGGGCATACTTGACCTCCGTAGGCACAGGGGTATTATTGATGTCCCAGTTTTTAGGAAGGGTGGCTGAGTCCGGTTTAAGGCACTCGACTCGAAATCGAACGTGGGGTTATTCCCACCGAGGGTTCGAATCCCTCCCCTTCCGCCATTTTCATCACTGCAAACTAGTGAAAGATAGATTAAGTATCCGGCCAACATGAGTCTTTTTTTCGAAGTGGCGGATTCCCTTAAAAATGCTTAGTAGCAGAAGCTTCTAAGTTGTTTGGACTATGAGTAGGCTTCGCGTGTTAATCGTTTTTTTCGGCGCTCATCGCGATGGATTGTCCAAGCAGCAGAGGGTGTACTCATCAAGGATCGTAAGCATTCTCAGAGATCCTCCCCGTATAGGGTTCCATCGCAGATAAAGTCCCAAGTCCAGATATAGCCCTTGTACTAGGCCTTCAAGGGAAGTCCTATTGACGGCATCATCAGGTTAGGAGCTAGAGGCAGCCCTCCAGCCCAAGCCTGCTTGTTCCTTCGTATCCGTTTCGGAAGGTTTCTCTGGCGCTACTCTGTCGGCACTGCTGCGGCCACGATTTCGGCGAAGCTGCGCGGGTCGAGGCTAGCACCTCCAACCAAAGCACCATCGATGTCGGGCTGGAAGAGGAGTTCGCGAGCATTGTCCGCCGTGACGCTTCCCCCGTAGAGGATACGGGTTTTTGCAGCAATCTCCTGGCCTGAGACCTTTGCCAGATAGTCCCTAATGAACTGATGGGCTTCCTGCGCCTGTGCCGGAGTGGCTGTGAGGCCTGTGCCGATAGCCCAGACGGGCTCGTAGGCGATGACGATCTCCTCAAGTTGATCCGTGGTCAATCCGGTCAACGCGCCACGGAGCTGGGCTTCCAGAATGGCCTTTTCCTGACCGGCTTGGCGCTCCTCAAGGGTCTCTCCTATGCAGAGGATAGGGCGAAGTTCGGAAGCAAGTGCCGTCACGACCTTGCGGTGCACGAGTTCGTCTGTCTCGCCGAAGAGGCGGCGACGCTCACTGTGGCCAACAAGAACATAGCGCACGAAAAGGTCGCGAAGCATGGTTGCTGAGATTTCACCAGTATAGGCTCCTTTGGCCTCAGGAGACATATTCTGTGCGCCGAGTCGAATCTTCTGGGTGCCACCTAGGATTTCGGAGGCCTTCGCAAGGGCCGTGAAGGGAGGGATAAGAGAGATGTCGACATTGTTGATGCCCTCTGTCTCAAGGCGAAATACCTCAAGGTAGGGGGAGACCTCCGAGGAGGTCATATTCATCTTCCAGTTACCGGCGACGAATTTTTTGCGTGGAATTGACATGATGAATTTGATGATTAGGCCTTCTCGTTGAGCGAGGCAACGCCCGGTAGGATTTTACCCTCGAGGAGTTCAAGGGATGCACCACCACCAGTTGAGGCATGGGTCACCTTGTCGATGACCCCGAACTTCTTCGCAGCTGTTGCGGTATCACCACCACCAACGATGGTGACTGCGCCCGATGCTGTGGCGGCCGCGACGGCTTCAGCCATGGCCTTGGTGCCCTCGGCAAAGATATCGAACTCGAAGACGCCACAGGGACCATTCCAGACGATTGTCTTCGCGGAGGCGATGACCTTGGCAAAGAGTTCGCAGGTCTTAGGACCGCAGTCAAAGCCCTCCCATCCGTCGGGAATGCCGCTCTCGACAGTGGCAGATCCCAAATTGGAGTCGGGTGAGAACTTGTCCCCCGTGATGAAATCCACGGGCAGGTGAATGCGGACGCCCTTTTCCTTGGCCTTGGCGACAAGTTCGGGAACGATTTCGGCACCGGCCGGATCATAGAGGCTGTTGCCTACCTGCATACCGTTAAGAACCTTGAGGAAGGTGTAGGCCATGCCGCCACCAATGATGATGTCGTCCGCCTTATCGATGAGGCTTCGGATGAGTGGGATCTTATCGGCGATTTTGGCGCCACCGAGGATTGCAAGCAGAGGACGCTGCGGATTCTCAAGGACGGCGGCAAATGCGGCCAACTCCTTCTCGACAAGGAAACCGGCGACCTTATCGGGAAGATCGACGCCGGTAACGCTCGAGTGAGCGCGGTGGGAGGTGCCGAAGGCGTCGTTGACATAGACATCGGCGAGCTTGCTTAGGCTAGAACGGAAGGCAGCCACTTTCGCAGGATCAGCCTTCACGCTGTTTCCTTCGGCGTCCTTGGCCTTGCCCTCCTCCTCTATATGGAAACGAACGTTCTCGAGCAGAATGACTTCACCGGGCTTGAGTGCGGCACACTCGGCTTCAACTTTGGCTCCAACGCAGTCATTAAGGAACTTCACCGGCTTGCCTAGCACCTCCTGGAGCTTCTCGGCGACGGGCTTGAGCGTGTATTTAGCAACCTGCTCACCGTTCGGTCGCCCGAGATGGCTGACAAGCACCACGGAAGCACCATGGTTCAGAGCATACTGAATCGTTGGGAGAGCTGCAGTGATACGCTGGGTATTGGTGATCTCTCCGGTCTGTTTGTCCTGAGGGACGTTAAAGTCGACACGGATGAAAACGCGTTTACCGGCTAGGTCGAGGTCCTTGATCGTTTTTTTGGCCATGGTGGTGGTGAAGGTGAGTTTGGTTGAAAATGGGTTTTAAAGTTTAAAGAAAGAGGGCAGGAAAGTCAGGATCGAGCCTGCTTCTCCTGCCCTCGTGAGTGGTCTCGTGATTGGTCTTGCTTTTAGGCGCTGATCTTCTTGAGCAGGTCGACGCAGCGGTTGGAGTAACCCCACTCGTTGTCGTACCAGGAGACGAGCTTGAAGAACTTGTCGTTCAGTTCCATGCCGGAGCCAGCATCGAAGATGCTGGAGCGTGTGTCGTGGATGAAGTCACTGGAGACGACCTCGTCTTCGGTGTAGCCAAGGATGCCCTTGAGGTAAGTCTCGCTGGCTTTCTTCATGGCCTCGCAGATCTCCTTATAGCTGGTGGACTTGGTGGTCTTGAAGGTGAGATCAACGACAGAAACTGTCGGGGTCGGAACGCGGAACGACATGCCTGAGAGCTTGCCCTTCACCTCAGGGCAGACGAGGCCAACGGCCTTTGCAGCTCCAGTCGTGGAGGGGATGATATTGATGGCTGCGGAGCGTCCACCCTTCCAATCCTTCTTGGATGGAGCGTCGACGGTCTTCTGGGTGGCGGTGTAGCTGTGCACGGTGGTCATGAGGCCCTCTTCAATGCCAAATCCTTCTTTCAGGAGGACATGGACGACGGGAGCGAGACAGTTGGTGGTGCAGCTGGCGTTGGAGATAATGTGGTGTTTGGAGATATCCAGTTTGTCATCGTTAACGCCCATGACGACGGTGATGTCCTCGTTCTTGCCGGGAGCGGAGATGAGCACTTTCTTGGCACCTGCAGTGATGTGGCCCTTTGCCTTCTCGCCCTCGGTAAAGAGGCCGGTCGACTCGATGACGATGTCGACGTTGAGTTCCTTCCAAGGAAGAGCTGCAGGGCCTTCCTTAACGGCGAGGCACTTGATCTTGTGACCGTTGACCACCAGAGTGTCGTCTTCGGCAACTTCGGGAGAGGATTTTTCGCTATGCACCTCACCCTTGAAGAGCCCCTGCGTGGAGTCGTACTTTACGAGGTAGGCGAGATTGTCGGCTGGAACGAGGTCGTTGACGGCGACGACTTTGTATCCTTTTTCAAGGAGTCCCTGTTCGACGATCGCGCGGAAGACAAGGCGGCCGATGCGGCCGAACCCGTTGATGGCAATATTAGGCATGATGTTTGAGTTGGGTTGCCGGCGTTAGGGGTCGCTCGGAAAAAGAAATTGTTAAAAGACGGGGGTTTCTCCGTCAATTTTAAACGGATCTGTCTGATTCTCGGGAAGGTTCAAAACCTGTTTTTTCATCACGATCAAGCTCAAGCGACCGGATGATCGCCCCGATAGTCTGCTCGTGAGGAAGACCCGTGGCATCGATTTGAATGTCGGCTGTGGCCTCGTAGATGGGGACTCGCGACTCCAGAAGCGCATTGAAGGCGCTTCGTGGATTCTCCACATTCAGCAGTGGGCGTTTGCGGTTACGGCTTGCGCGTTCAAAGAGGGTCTCCGGATCGGCATGCAGCCAGACAATGCTTCCGATACGATGCAGAAGGGCCCTGTTCTCTTCACGCAAAATGGCTCCGCCGCCAGTAGCGAGCACAATATTCTTGGCGTCGACAAGCTCCCGAAGTTCGGCGGTCTCCCGATCACGGAAGCGCTCCTCTCCCTCTTCGGCAAAGAGCTCGCTGATGCTTGTACCTTGAGCTCTGGTAATGATGAGGTCGTCGCTGTCGAGGAACCCGTAATTCATGCGTTTTGCCAGACGACGCCCGATGCTACTCTTTCCGCACCCCATGAAACCGATCAGGACGATGTTTGCATTCATGGGGAAAAGATACTCGTCCGTTTGGAAAAAGAACATCTTCGAAGAGGCTGTTCCCTCACCGAAGCGGGTTGATTGAAACGTCTCTGGTGAATACGCTTCCCGGATGAGTTCCAAAAAAACGAAATCATCCAAACCCTCGGCGGTGACCAAGTTGTTACCTCTGGTGGGTGTCGTGATGGGGAGCAAGAGCGATTGGGAAACGATGGGTCACGCTGTAGCGCTCCTGGAGGAGTTTGGCGTCCCGTGCGAGTACCGAGTTGTTTCCGCACACCGCATGCCTGAGGCCATGGCAACCTACGCAAAGGAAGCCGAGGCTAGGGGACTTCATGCAATCATCGCGGGCGCTGGTGGTGCAGCCCATCTTCCTGGCATGATCGCGGCTCAGACAACTGTGCCCGTACTCGGGGTTCCGGTGAAGAGCCGCACCATGGAAGGGTTTGATTCTTTGCTTTCGATTGTCCAGATGCCAGCTGGTATTCCTGTCGCCACCTTTGCCATCGGCGAGGCCGGGGCCAAGAATGCAGCACTCTTTGCGATCGCCCAATTGGCCCTGCTCCATCAGGGGCTATCTGCGAAGCTTGCCGCATTCCGGAAAAACCAGACCAAGGCTGCCGAAGAGAGTGTCCTTAAGGCGCCCAAGAAACTTCGCTTGAAACGCTAAGTAACTAATATTTCAGGATTTTTCAATGTGAGTGCCCGGATTGTTCATGGAGTGGAGGGGATCCGTGATTCCGTGGAACTCTTGCGGCAAGGGGGTGTTGTGGGGCTACCTACGGAGACGGTCTACGGACTGGCTGGCAATGCCTTTGATCCGATGGCGATTGCTCGGATCTTCGAGGCCAAGGGTCGACCGATTTCCGATCCCCTGATTGTCCACATCCCAGAAGTGGGATGGCTTGAGCGAGTTGTCCATTTTTCTTCAGAGGAACAGAGAGATCTCGTGGAAAGATTGGCGGCGAACTTCTGGCCGGGTCCACTGACTCTTTTGCTGCCCAGGCGACCCGAGCTTCCTGATCTGGTGACCGCCGGATCGGAGTTCGTAGCAGTCCGAGTGACGGCTCATCCACTCTTTCAGGAGGTGCTCCGAGGCATTGGCTCTCCATTAGCCGCCCCGAGTGCCAATCGATTCGGTCGTATTAGCCCGACGAGTGCAATGGATGTCCAATTAGAGCTAAGTGAATCCATCGATCTAATTCTGGATGGAGGATGCTGTGAGCATGGTTTGGAATCCACGATTGTGGCTCTCAGGGAAGGTAAATTGGAAATCCTAAGACCTGGCCCTATTACGAGTGATCAACTGACAGAATATGGACATGTCTTCACGCCTAATGGGATTGTGAATACTCCGGGAAGCCTTCCGGGGCATTACGCCCCAAAAAAAGGTCTTCATATCATAGAGTCGGACATCCATGGATTTCTTCCCAGAGCTAACTCCGGTTATCTTGCCTTTACCACTCCCTCACCCGAGATTCGAGAGCGATTTTCGCAGGTGGAAGTCCTGAGTCCTTTGGGGGATCTCCGCGAAGCAGCAGCCAATTTCTATGGAGCTCTCAGGAGACTAGATAATAGTAAAGCGGACATTATCTATGCCGTGCGACTACCCGAAGAGGGGATCGGTTTGGCCATTATGGACCGCCTGAAACGTGCCAGCTATGGATCTCAGCACTTATCCCAATCCCATTAGAACCCAGCACTCATGAAAGGGGATCATCTGAAAAATGAGGGATTGAATACAAAGGCCGCCGGGGTCGTCGCCGGTGCGGTTATGCTGAGCAGGGTTCTGGGGTTGGCCCGTGAGTTGATTTTTGCCGGACTCTTCGGTGCGGGGCGAGGTATGGATGCCTTTCTGACTGCATTTCGGGCTCCTAACTTACTACGGGATCTCTTTGCAGAGGGGGCGCTTTCGACGGCATTTGTGACGGTGTTTTCCCAGAGGATCGCCACGGAGGGCGAGGGGTCAGCCTGGAAGCTGGCCTCCAAGATGGCAACGCTGACCACGGTCTTCATGAGTCTGGTTTCACTCCTCGGGGTGATCTTTGCGGCTCAGTTCATCGGTTTTCTGGCACCGGGCTTCCCTGCGGAAAAAGCTGCCCTGACGATCGAGCTGACGCGGATCATGTATCCTTTCATCCTGCTGGTCTCTCTGGCCGCCTTGGTGATGGGGATGCTGAACGCCACCAACCGCTTCACGGTCCCGGCCCTTGCTTCCAGCTTCTTCAATATCGGATCAATCGCCGGAGGCGTGATTTTCGGATGGTGGATCGATCCTCATTTCGGCGAACGTTCCCTGATCGGTCTTGCCCTGGGTACGCTGCTCGGAGGGCTTCTTCAACTCGGTGTACAGTTGCCGGGTCTCTACAAAGCAGGGTTCCGGTTTGTTCTGGATTTCAACTGGAGGGATCCGGGTGTACGTCAGATCCTCCTGCTCATGCTCCCGGCCGTGATCGCCGCCAGTGCGGTTCAGATCAATGTCATGGTCAACAGCATCTTTGCCTCCTATCTGGGGAATGGACCTATCAGCTGGCTCTCCTACGCCTTCCGCCTGATGCAACTGCCGCTGGGTGTCTTCGGCGTGGCGGTGGCGACAGTGACGCTGCCCGTGATCTCAAGGGCCGCGGTCTTAGGGGAGATGGGACGGTTCCGATCGACTCTTGCCAAGGCAATGCGTCTCGCTGTTTTTCTGACCCTGCCTGCCGCCGTGGGACTGATCGCGCTGGCTCAACCGATCATCGCATTGATCTACCAACGAGGAAAGTTTCTGGATGCCGATACGCTACATACTGCCGAAGCCCTTCAATACTACGCGATAGGCCTGGTGGGATACTCTTGCATCAAGGTGCTCTCTCCAGCCTTCTACGCCATCAATCACAAATGGACTCCGATGATGGTGAGCTTCCTCTCTATCGGGATGAACCTCCTGCTTAACTGGCTCTTTATTTTCCACCTCGGAATGGGTCACCGGGGACTTGCCCTTTCGACCGCTCTCTCGGCCACGATGAACTTCACTCTGCTCTATATTCTCATGACCCGGATTTCCGGCTCACTGGAGACGAAGGCAATGGCTGCCACCTTCGGCCGCTGCCTGCTGGCCGCGCTCCCTATCGGTCTTGTCGGTTGGTTGGGACAGCACTGGCTTGCAGGTCTCGGTCATGAACACGTTCTGATCCGTGCCCTCGCTTTGCTGCTCGTGATCAGTGGTGCGACCCTTCTCTTTCTGCTCTTCAGTTGGGCGCTGAAGATCGAGGGATTTCAGGAATTTCTTGGACTCTTAGCGCGCAAATTACGCCGAAAATCTGCGTAAGCTCTCTTTATTCTCGATCCACGCTGTAGCGGCCGGGCCCGATCAGCAGGAGTGAGAGGAAGACGGAACCGAGTTCGATAGCATGGGAGGCGACTGACCATTTCTCCATGAAATCGCCCGGTGTCGTGTGAAAGTGCATGGTGGTGGCCACGACCATGTTGATCACCAGAAAGAGACAGGCTGGGCGAAAACAGAAGCCGATCAGCAGGAGAAATCCGCCGACAGACTCGGCAAGCGCCGCCATCAGTCCCCAGAAGATCGGATATGCTGTTACTCCGACGAACTGCATCTGACCTGACCCCCATAAACGGGACAGTTGAAAAATGAAGTTCTGCTGGGCAATAAGGAGAGCAGAACAACATGAAAAAAAGCAGATACAGCGAAGA
>JAPJNA010000076.1 GCA_026461395.1 Chthoniobacterales bacterium
CATCCGAACTTCAGTTTTGATGTGTCCCAACTTTGGGGTCAGGTCAACTCTGATAAAGTTGGATATCGAAGGCGCAGAGATTGATGCCCTGAATGGCGCCCGACGAACAATCCAGCAAGGAATGCCAGATCTAGCCGTTTGCGTTTACCATACGCCTACCCATCTTTGGGAAATTCCCCAACTGATAAGGAAGCTTTTCCCCGCTTATCGACTCTCTTTACGGGCTCATCGATTCAATGGGTTTGACACCGTTCTTTACGCGAGCAAGAGATGACTAGAGGAGTCTTCAGGAATATTATCTTTGATCTCGATGGGACATTGATCGATTCGTTTCCGGGAATTCTTGAGTCATTAGGACATGCTGTCGCACAAGTGAATCCCTCCTTGGATCTGACTGACCTCAAGACGCATATCGGCCCCCCATTGCCAGAAATGCTCTCGAGAATGTGGCCTCAGCACGATGAGGAGATAAGAAAAAAGGTATTGTACGAGTTCCGATCAGATTACAACAACCGGGGCTTTCTCTTTTCAGTCGCCTATCCTGGAATTCCGGAGGCCTTGCATCAATTCCAAGCCTTGGGGATTGCGCTCTTCGTGCTGACCAATAAGCCCAAAGCTCCGACCAGAAGGATTCTCGCGCATCTGGGGTTGGAATTTCATTTTAGGGAAATCCTATCCCCCGATTCGATTCAACCGCCTCTTTCCAGCAAGTCTGAGGGGGCGCTTCTCCTCGCCAAGAAACACTCGCTAATAGCTTCCGAGACTTTGCTTGTAGGGGATAGTCCGGATGATCTGAAGGCGGCACGGGCAGTCGGATTCGCCTTTATGGAAGCCGGGTATGGTTATGGACAGTTTGACGAAATTGTCACAGGGAAAGAGTGGTTGCGGTTGAAAAGCTCCACCGATCTGGCCAAGGTAATGGACTGAACCAATTTTACAAATGATCAACCGCGACTTTTTTGACGAACTCTTCGTCCTCGAGATGGCTAATAACCATTGGGGAAGTTTGGAGCGTGGTCTGAAGATCATCGACGCCTTCTCCAAGATTGTCCGATTCAACAATGTCCGTGCGACGATCAAGTTGCAGTTCCGTGATGTTCACAACTTCATCCACAAGGACTTCAAGGATCGTACCGACATCCGCTACATCAAGAAGACGCTCGACACGCGTCTTTCCAAGGAGGATCTCGCCACTCTGGTCGACGCCATTCGTCAATCGGGGTGCATTCCGAGCGCCACTCCTTTTGACGAGGCCTCGGTCGATCTGTGTGAGGAACTTGACCTGCCGGTCATCAAACTGGCCAGTTCGGATGTCAATGACTGGTTCCTGATCGAACGGATTGCCAAGACCAAGAAGCCGGTGCTTGCTTCTTCTGGAGGATCATCGCTTAAGGATCTGGACGATCTGGTTACCTTCTTTGACAACCGCAAGATCCCCCTCGGTCTCAATCATTGTGTCTCGCTCTACCCGACCCAGCAGTCCGATCTGGAGCTCAACCAGATCGATTATCTCCGCAACCGCTATCCGCAGAACACGATCGGTCTCTCAACCCATGAGTATGAGGACTGGGAGGCTAGCCTCACGATTGCTTACGCGAAGGGGGCCCGTACGTTTGAGCGTCACATTGACATCGAGGATGGAGGTATCTCCGTCTCTCCCTACTGCTCGCTACCCCATCAGATCGACACGTGGTTCAAGACCTTCCGCAAAGTGAAGCGGATGTGCGGCACCCCCGGTGTCGCTAAGCGTCGCTGCCCCGCCGAGGAGGTCAAGTACCTCGACGCTCTTGTGCGCGGCGTCTATGCCAAGCGCGACCTGAAGAAAGGGGAATCGATTTCCGATGAGGATGTCTACCTGGCTGTTCCGCTTCAGAAAGGGCAACTCTCCTGCCGTGAGATCATGAGGGGGCAGACGCTTCTGGCTGATATTCCCAAGGATCATCCCCTGCTTATCGACGGAGTCAATACCCCGTACGCTTATGATGAAGAGCTCAAAGCTCTCATTTATGAGCGTGGCATCTAAGAGATTCCAGGCTGCCATCCCCCATCGTGAAGAAGATCAGCATTGTTTCCGGTTGCTTCAACGAAGCTGGAAATGTCGAGGAACTCGTGGCTCGGGTTGCCAAGGTGATGGAGTCCTTGCCGGGCTTCGAGTACGAGCAGATCATTATCGACAATGCCTCCACAGATGGAACTCAGGAGATTCTGAGGAAACTGGCATCAGCAAATACACGGCTCAAGGTGATCCTGAATGCCAGAAACTTCGGGCATATCCGCTCACCCTATTATGGTTTGATGCAGTCGACGGGCGAAGCCACGGTTGCCGTGGCCTCCGACTTGCAGGAACCGCCGGAGTTGATTCCTGAGATGATCAAGAAGTGGGAGGAGGGTGCTAAGGCCGTGGTTGCGATCAAGGGTTCAAGCGACGAATCGACCCTCTTCTTCGCAGTTCGGCGACTCTATTACCTGCTGGTGGAGGGCCTCGCTGAGTTCAAGACCGTGAAGAATTTCACCGGCTTCGGGCTCTATGATCGTGTGATCCTGGATTACTGCCGCAAGGTGGCTGATCCCTACCCGTATTTCAGGGGGCAGATTTCGGAAATAGGTCTCCCGATTGTCGAGATCTCGTATCATCAAGCGGCTCGCAAACGAGGGATTACGAAGAACAATTTCTTCACCCTCTATGATCTCGCGATGCTGGGCATCACCAATCACTCGAAGGTGCCCCTCCGGTTGGCCGCCATGCTGGGATTTGCGATGGCACTGCTGAGTCTTCTGGTGGCCCTCGTCTACTTTGTCTACAAACTTGTGTTCTGGTATAGTCTCCCGGTCGGGACGGCTCCGCTGGTGATCGGTCTTTTTTTCTTTGCTTCTGTCCAGCTCTTCTTCATCGGTATCCTGGGCGAGTATATCGGGGCGATTCACACACAGGTTCTCAAGCGTCCATTGGTTGTTGAAAAGGAGCGAATCAACTTCTAAATCAAAATTTTACCATGAAGTGCATGGAGACCACAAAGTTGGAGGGAGGTTTTTTCTTCATGACCTTTATGGTTTATCTGACACCCTCTTACGATACTGATTATGTCATCGAAAAACACATCCCTCTCCCCATCTGAAACAAGCCTTCGGTGGCCTTTCTGGGGCGGGCTAATCTTTATTCTAATTATTGCGACCGGGTGGCTGCTTGAAACCCCGACCCGGGAAGAACTCTTCGGGGATACTGGAAAGCTCTGGGATATGCTGAAGGGCCCAGTGGCGGGATGGACTCCTAATTACATGCTTGGGCATAGCTCCGTAGCCTATGATGTGGCGGCGTTGGCGACCTTCCTTGCAAAATCGGCGATGTTACTCTTTGGCGGTTTATTGGGTTCCTTCATCACCCTCAAGCTATTGATTTTGAGTTTTATTCCGCTGAGTGCCCTCTCGATGTGGGCTCTGACCAAGCGGCTCGGATTCGGGCGTTCGATGTCCTCATGGATCGCGCTGGTGTACATCCTTCTTCCCTCGATCCATGTGGCGATAGGCAACTACGAACACTGGACTGTAGGACTCTGCTTTGTCTTCACTCCCCTGATCTTGCGAGGGATCGTTGCAGTTGCAGAGGAAGGCTCTCCACGTGAGATCGTGGGACTTGGACTCGCTGCTGCAGCCCTTGCATTAAGCTACACAAAGATCGCCGTCGTGATGTCGCCGATGCTGCTTCTCTGGACTGCAGAGGTGCTTCGTCAGAACCGCCTTCATCTCCGCCGCGCATTGATCGGTTATGGGTTTGCCATACTTGTTGCGATTGGCACGGCGGTGATCTTCCTTCTGCCTGGATCCAGAGAGTTCGGATTCGCGGCGGGATTTCTCTTTGATCCTGTTGATGGGTGGAAGCATCACTACGCCTTCAAGACGCCCCTTCTCTGGATCGACATTTGGGGATTTCTGACCAAGGGGAATCCGGAACTGATGGGGGATGCTCAGATGTTCCAGATTGGTCTGATACCGCTTCTAGCTCTCTCGCTGGCGCTTTCACTTTCCTCTCTTGCCGAGTGGCGTGCCTCAAAGCTTGGGCGCTGGTTCCTGGCTCTGAGCGGGTGCTGGCTTCTCTCGATCTGGTTCGCTTCTGGTCCAGATGGGATTCTGCTTGGGCATATCAATGTCCTTAAGACCTCCCAAGGACTTCCGGATACATCGATCCCGATTCTATGGCTCTCAGTCATCTGGATCGGCTGGCTGATCTACAAAACCGCATCGCAATTGCTACCCAATCGTAAGTTGGTATCCGCTCTCGTTACGGTGATCGTACTAGTGGTGCCGGTCTTCAAGATCGCTGAGTTTCTGCCGCTCTTTAACGACATCCGGGCCCCCGAGTCCTTCTGGAGTGTCGGCGGATTCTGCTGTCTGGCCGCCGCCGTGGGGATGGCCTTCTGGATGCTTTTCACTGAGGTCGTGAGGTCAGCATGGCGCAAGCCACTCGCGATAGCTGTGGGAGTGGTCCTGTTGGTTGAACTCTATCCGATCCACTCGGCCTACTGGACACGTGGAATGGATCGCCAGCTCTTCACGGAGTATGATCAGGCTGCTGCTTTCCTCAAGACGGCCCCTCTCCAGGGACGTGTGCATCCTCTGAGTGGGCGATATTTCTACCTCACTCTTCCCGAGAAGGCAGGACGTGCCATCGACAGTGAATCACTGCTGCGCCACTTCCAGCTCAAGTGGGTCCGTCATTTGGAAGCGGCCGGCAACGCATCGGGCGATTCGTTAAGGAGCTTCATGAATGTGGCTGGCGTAGCTTATATCTTACTTGATAAGGAAGACCCTTTCTCACCGAAGCAGATGCAGGATTTCTTCCGATCCGTTTATCCGGTGGTCTTCGAGAACCGCTACTTCGCGGTGCTGGCAAATCCCGGAACTCTTTACCCCGCTTTCCTGGCCCATGATTTTGTCTCACTGCCTCCTGACAGCTACGCGATGGCACCGGCTGCTCTACAGCTTCTGAATCAGAATATCGCTACCGTAGAGATGGCTGCTCCCGATCCCTCGATCCCGGGCTTCGCTGGAATGGCCAAAGGTGCTAACCAGATCGAACTTCTGGGGCAGTATCAGGGTAAGGCAGGGCAGCCATTCGGTCGCGTGCCCCTCGTCGGCAACCGCATGGACGACTACCAGCGAATGACTTATCAGCTCCCTCCGACCGTCTCGGGATGGATTGTGGTGAGCGAGGCCTATCACCCTGACTGGACGGTCACCGTGGATGGAAAACCGGCTCAGGTGCATCGAGCCGAGGCCGCTCTCCTCTCGACCTATGTGCCTGCTGGATCTCATGAGGTGATCTTCCAGTTCAGAGCACCTGCTTGGTACTCCCTCTGCCTGACACTAGGGGCTCTCAGCTGGATCGTGGCCCTTACTGCCTTTTTCTACCTTCCCTCCAAATGGGCTCCTACCAAGTGGCGTGAGTGGTGGCTCGGTGAAAAAGATTCACAGGGATAAAAGGGATGCAGGGGATATTTGGAAACTAATCGAATAGCTCCCCTCTGTTCTCTACCGGTATTCCTTTAATCCCCTTTACCCCTGTGGATAAATTTGGGTGATTAAATTGACCTCCGTGGCATTTGATGTAAAAATGTTTTTATGAGAACAACGCTGGATTTGCCTGATCCCACCTTTAGGAGATTGAAGGCCGAGGCCTCAATTCGCGGCCTCAAGCTTAAGGAGATGGTGTGCCTTTTCATTGAGGCTGGATTAGCCTCCAACGCTCCCAGAAACAGGATGAAAGTGCGGAGGCGCAGTCCATTGCCAGTTACCAGAAAGGCGACTGGAACCCTACACTCAGCTCTCTCCAATGCTCGTATCAACGAGATCCTGACCTTAGAAGAGTACCATGGGGAGCATTGATCTCCCTGACATCAATGTCTGGCTGGCCCTAGTTGATCCGGACCATCAGCATCATGAGAGAGCAAGCGGATACTGGGAGAAGGAATCAGCTGAGAAAATTGTATTCACTCGAATCACGATGCTCGGGCTGCTTAGGTTGCTGTCTAACCATCATGTCATGAAGGGACAACCCTTCAGTCCGAACGAGGCATGGGGGGCCTACGATGCTCTCCGTGATTTGCCGGAGGTGGCGTTTCTTGAGGAGCCTGACTCCACGGAGTCTAAGATGAAGGAGTGGAGTACTGCGCCGGATTTTCCACCATCCCGATTGACCGATGCTTGGATTGCCGCTGTTGCCTTCTCGACACAATCACGCCTGGTTTCCTTCGATTCTGATTACAGGAATTTTGCGGGGCTCTCATTCCTTCATCTTGCAGCGGAACAGAAAATCTAAAGAGAATTTCTCGTGTGAAGTAGCAAAGGCTTCAGACAATAGGACCTATGATTGCGGCTTCAGTGACAAAAAGACGCAAACTATGGCCATCTCCTTTATCCCCTTCATCCCTGTGGATAATTTCTTCTCCTTCTTTGTGACTTGGCGCTTTTTTGTGCAAGATAAAGCTGCCGGATTCCCTCCGTCTCCGGGGTGGTCATCTGGCGAAATTCATGATGGAATGAAACATTGTATCGCTTGCGTACGATTGGAATTCTCTGACCTAACGTCAGTGTCTTTATGGTCATTGCTACGTGCTTTGGCCACGTGCGGTAGCTTGCTCTAATCACTTCAAACATTCGTTACATGGACAATACTATTCTCGTTACTGGAGGAGCTGGCTTCATTGGTTCCAACTTCGTCCTCGATTGGCTGGCTCTTGATCAGGGCTCCGACAGCATTATCAATCTCGACAAGCTTACCTACGCCGGCAATCTCCAAAACCTCGCTTCATTGGAGGGGAATCCCCGGCACATCTTCGTCCGCGGAGATATCGGGGATGCGGCGTTGGTAGCGAAGCTCCTTACCGAGCATCAGCCTCGTGCCATCGTGAACTTCGCCGCCGAGTCGCATGTCGACCGCTCGATTCATGGGCCTGCCGAGTTCATCGAGACCAACATCGTCGGCACTTTTCAGCTTCTGGAGGCAACCCGCTCTTACTGGAATGGCCTGAACGAGGAGTCGAAGGGAGCCTTCCGCTTCCTCCATGTCTCCACCGATGAGGTCTATGGATCTCTATCACCGACCGATCCCGCATTCACCGAGACCAAGCAGTACGAGCCGAATAGCCCCTACTCGGCCAGCAAGGCCGCCTCGGATCATCTCGTCCGCGCCTATCATCACACCTACGGCCTGCCGGTCCTGACGACGAACTGCTCAAACAACTATGGCCCCTACCACTTCCCAGAGAAGCTCATCCCACTTGTCATCCACAACGCTCTTGCCGGCAAACCCCTCCCTATTTACGGGGATGGACAGCAGGTGCGGGACTGGCTCTATGTGAAGGATCACGCCTCCGCGATCCGCCGGGTGCTGGAGTCGGGTAAGGTAGGGGAGGCCTATAATGTCGGTGGCTGGAATGAGAAGCCGAACCTCGATGTGGTGCACACGCTCTGTGCGATCCTCGATGAGCTTTCACCTCGTTCCGATGGCAAGAGCTATGCGGAGCAGATCACCTATGTCACCGATCGCCCTGGTCACGATCGCCGCTATGCGATCGATGCGACCAAGATCAACCGGGATCTAGGTTGGAAGCCAGCTGAGACCTTCGAGACCGGCATCCGCAAGACCGTGCAATGGTATCTCGATAATCAGGAGTGGGTGCAGAACATCGCCTCAGGTGCCTACAAGGACTGGGTTGATAAGCACTATGAGAAAGTTGGCTAAGGCAGACGAGAGACGAGTGTCTAGGGTCTTGAGCTGCTGATTACCGCGAATGAACCATATCATCATTCAGCCCCGGCCTTGAATCCTCCCCCTCTCTTTTCGCAACTCTCGTCCCTCGACGTTCGACGCTCGACTTTTTTCTCCCCTAACATTCTTCAGCCTAAATAGCTTCTCCCCTTTCACTTCGCTATGCCTCTCCGTGAATTAAAAAACCCAAGCCAGATTGAAGAATGGCTCAAGGACTGGGGCGGTCAACTCACGGAATCTGGAAGTATGGTGCTGATCGGGTCAGGAGCACTCCTGTGGCATGCTGCTCAACGCAAGCTTGAGCTTCCGCTTCCTGAAAACAGCATGGATGTCGACCCGGTCACTGAAAGCGAACAAGTGGCGTTACTTGGTTACGAGGCCATGATCGGCAGTGAGTTTGAGAAGAGCCACGGATGGCATGTCAACCTCATGCCGAAAGCCGTTCTTTCCGAGATGCCCGCTGATTGGAAATCCAGATCATTTAGGAAAACCTATGGTTTGCTGGAAGTCATCGTGCCTTCTGTTGATGATCTACTTATTCCTAAACTCAAGAGGGGAGAGCCCCGGGACAAAGCCCACGTAGAGTGGGCAAGGAAGGTGCTATGAGCATTTGGGGCAACTATCCCAACTATCAGGATATCGCCCGACTTGAGTACGGGCGCTTGCTCTGGAACTCTGCCTCACGGTCACGTCTGCTGGCCCACTGGTTGAATCCCGAGCACCCCTATGCCGAAAGATTTCGCGGGAAGCGAGCCCTGGTGGAACGGATTTTGGAGTCATCACTCCCCGATGAGCAACTTGATCAGCAACTGCAAACCGAGGGTCATAGCCTTCGCTCACTAATGCGTGAGATACCACCCGTCTTTGGCAGTATCTGATTCTACCGGTTCGCTCTGTTAGCATGACGCCTCGTCTGTTCCTACCTAACTTCCATCTACCAACTCTCATATCCTAATCAATGAATCGTAAAGGCATCGTTCTCGCTGGAGGTTCCGGCTCACGGCTTCACCCCCTGACCATGGCTGTGAGCAAGCAGCTCATGCCTGTCTATGACAAGCCGATGATCTACTATCCGATCTCGGTGCTCATGCTCGCTGGGATCCGGGAGATTCTCATCATCTCTACGCCACATGACCTGCCTTCATTTCGCAGACTCTTGGGGGACGGATCCCGCTACGGGGTACAATTCGAGTATGCCGAGCAACCTAGCCCTGATGGTCTTGCTCAAGCCTTCCTGATCGGCGCTGAGTTTTTGGCTGAAGCGCCCGCGGCGTTGGTGCTGGGGGACAATCTCTTCTACGGGCACGATTTCACCGACACCTTGGCGTCAGCTGATGCACAGAAGGATCAAGCAACCGTCTTTGGCTATGAGGTTGCGGATCCGACTGCTTATGGCGTGGTGGAGTTCGATACATCTGGCAAGGCCATCTCTCTGGAAGAGAAGCCTACTGAACCGAAGAGTAACTACGCGGTCCCTGGGCTTTACTTCTACAGCTCCGACGTCGTGGAGATGGCCCGCGGTCTGAAGCCCTCTCCACGCGGAGAACTCGAGATCACCGACCTGAATCGCCTCTACCTCGAGGCAGGACGCCTTCAGGTTCAGAAACTTGGCCGTGGGACTGCATGGCTGGATACCGGCACCCATGAGTCCCTACTAGAGGCCGCCGACTTCGTCCGGGCCATTCAAAACAGGCAAGGGCTCCGCATCGCCTGCCTGGAGGAGATCGGACTCCAAATGGGATTCCTAGATGAGGGGGCCTTCGAGCGCTCACTGGAGCCTCTGGGCAAATCCACCTACGGCACCTACTTGCGAGAGGTTTTAAAGCGCCGAAAGCGGTAGGGAACGTCAGTCATCGCTGAGCGCTTTATGGAACTTGACCTCATTGGGGATATGATAAATTTCAAGCAAACGCCTGATACAAGCGATAACAAGGACTCCTCTGGGCATCGGATGACAGCATCCTGCTCTAAATTGAAAGTAGTGGATCCCGAGCTACTGAAAGAGTTGATGCACCAAGATATGGATCTGACCTGACCCCCATAAACGGGACAGTTGAAAAATGAAGTTCTGCTGGGCAATAAGGAGAGCAGAACAACATGAAAAAAAGCAGATACAGCGAAGA
>JAPJNA010000077.1 GCA_026461395.1 Chthoniobacterales bacterium
CGCTTTGCTGCCCGTCTGAGTCTCAGCACGTTCCACTGACTCATCAGAACCTTCTGCCAGAGCACGGCATCCACGGTGCGGGCTTTTCTCAGAAGTTCTCCCCACGATTCCCCCCGTTTGGGTTGAAGCATTACTACAACTGTTATTCCGGCGGCTTTGAGAGCATCCAGATGTTGAAAGATCCTGAGCCTGCTACTGGGACTGATAGCAGGATCCTCCACCACGCAGAGTAGGGAGAGAGTTTTGTCCATGGATCGGAAGCAGAAAAGATATGGAACTCAGGAACTCAAAAATTAAAAGAATAAGTGAAAGATGGAGTTATCTAATCAACCGATTGATCCCAAAAATATTCCTGAGTTCCTGAGTTCCAAATTAGATTTCCCCGGCTGTTTTGGATTAGTAGGCCTTGCCGAAAATGACGCGGCGTTGGCTTGGTTCTCCAGTAAAGGGACAGATGCCCGGTTCATTGGTGAACTCATCCCCATTGGCTTCAGGGATGCAGCGGATGGTTACCTTCAGCTCCTCCTTGATCTTAGCCTCCACTTCGGCGCTGCCATTCCAATGGGTCAGGGCGAATCCACCATGGATCTCGGGCTTCTCCTGATTCTTCGGGGTGAAGAACTCATAGAACTCCTCCTTGGTGTCGATCTTCTTGGTGTGCACCTTGCGGAAGGCCAGCGCCCGATCCAGAAGTCCCCGCTGGATCTCACTTAGAATCTCTGGCAGGCGGGCGGTAAGCGTATCGGAGGGAAGAAATTCCTTTTCCTTCGGTCCCTTGTCCCGGCGCGCCACGGCGGCGCTTCCCGACTCCAGATCGCGGGGGCCGATCTCAATACGAAGAGGAACACCCTTCTTGATCCATTCCCAGGTCTTGGTACCTCCTCCGATATCCCGACTGTCGATCTCGATGCGTAGAGGTTCACCTGCATAGGACGCGGAGCGGAGCGCCGTAGCGATTTCTTCAGCCTTGGCCAGCACTACAGCCCGCGTCTCCTCCTTGGGCGTGATGGGGATGATGACGATCTGGGTGCCAGCGATGCGGGGGGGCAGAACGGCACCGTCATCGTCGCCGTGGGCCATGAGCAGTGTCCCGATCAGGCGCGTGCTGACGCCCCAGCTTGTTGTCCAGGCAAGCTCCTCGGTGTTATTACGTGACAGAAACTTGATGCCTGAGGCCTTGGCAAAATTCTGGCCTAGGAAATGGGAGGTGCCTGCCTGGATCGCCTTGCGGTCCTGGACCATCGCCTCGATACAGTAAGTGCGGACAGCACCGGGAAAGCGTTCACTCTCCGACTTCTCACCCCTAATCACGGGAATCGCCAGCCATTCTCGAGCGAAGGTATCGTAGACACCGAGCATCTTCTCCGTCTCCTCAATGGCTTCGACTTCGGTCTCATGAGCCGTGTGCCCTTCCTGCCAGAGGAACTCGGCAGTGCGCAGGAAAAGACGCGGACGCAGCTCCCAGCGGACGACGTTCGCCCATTGATTCAGAAGGATGGGAAGATCACGGTAGGACTTCACCCACTTGGCATAGGTTGCACCGATGATGGTCTCGGATGTCGGGCGGACAACCAGCGGCTCGGTGAGCTCACCAGCGGGCACGAGTTTCCCGTCCTTGAGTTCGAGACGGTGGTGGGTGACCACTGCGCATTCCTTGGCGAATCCCTCGACATGCTCAGCCTCCTTCTGCAGGTGGCTCAGGGGAATGAAGAGAGGGAAGTAAGCGTTCTTGTGGCCTGTCGCCTTGAACATAGCGTCGAGCGCCCCCTGCATCCGCTCCCAGAGAGCGTAACCCCAAGGACGGATCACCATGCATCCGCGCACCTCGGAATTCTCGGCCATCTCCGCACTCCGGACGACCTGCTGGTACCACTCGGGAAAATCTTCTTCGCGACGCGGGGAAATAGCGTTTTCGTTGCCTTTGCTCATAGGTCGAGCAGGGTAGCCTTTTGGCTATTGGTTACGCAAGCGAGCGGAGGAAGCGCTCGAAGAAATCCACCCCAGCCTCCAGATCGGCAATGGAGATGAATTCATCTGCCGTGTGAGCCTGGGCAATGGAGCCGGGGCCGAGCGCGACAGCGGGGATTCCCTTGGCAGCGAAGACAGCTGCATCACAGAACCAAGGGGCACCTGTTGGCGTTGCTCCTAGGGTAGAGAGTTTCATGACCAGAGGATGTGCGGGATCGGTAAAGAGCGGCGTGGATCCCTGGTGATCGACCTGCACCCCATGAGCGACATTCTCGATCAAATTGATGATTTGGAGAGGATCGCTTCCGGGAATGATCCTGATGTCGAGGGTCGCCTCGCAGTGGTCGGGCACAATGTTCGTCTTGGATCCACCGCGGATAGTCCCGACGCTCAGCGTGGAGCGTCCCAGGAGGGGATGCTCGGTTTTGGAAAGCTCTGGAATGACCAGTTCTGTGATTCGCTCAATGACCGAGGTCATCTTGTAGATCGCATTCTCACCCAGCTCGGGTGTTGAAGCATGAACGGCCTTCCCATGAGCCGTGAGGGTGACCCAGAGAGAGCCCTTATGGGCATGGACCGTCTTCAGGCCGGTCGGCTCCCCTGCGATCACGAAATCAAACTGCTCCTCATTCGCCAGGGCCTTTGCCCCATGCTGTCCTGACTCCTCGCCGACCAGACCAGCAAACCAGATCTCATGATTCAGTTTTGGAATTTCTGCACGGACTCGGGATAGGGCAGAGAGCATGGCAGCCATCGGTCCCTTGGTGTCGCTGGCCCCACGCCCCCAGATCTTGCCGTCGCGGACTTCGCCGCTGAAGGGATCGATCGTCATTCCGACGACGCTGACGGTATCCATGTGAGGCGCCAGCAAGAGACGCGGCTTTATTTTACCATCACTTGGGTCACTCGGGAAACGCGCCACCACATTGGGACGACCCGGCAGAACCTCTCGTAAGCTGACCTCGGCACCGAGTTCCCGCAGAAGTTTTTTCAAAGCAACCGCGATCTTTGCCTCACCCGGATCACTCACGCCGGGATCTCCCTCAGGGTTCACGCTCTGGATTCTGATCAACTCACTTAGCAATGTGACCGGATCAAGCGATTTCATAATCAGGCTCCGGAGTTCCTTGCTTTACCCGTGCCGTGGAGTTCGCGGTACCAGGCTACAAACTTCGGGATTCCCTCCCGGATAGGCGTGTGCGGCGCATAACCGAGCAGAGTACGCGCTTTCGTGATATCGGCAGCGGTTAGGGGCATGTCCCCTTTCTGCTCCGGTAGGCGCTCGATTATGGCCTTCTTGCCAAGGGCCTTTTCAATGGAGGCAATGAGCTTCGCAAGGGTTGTCGTCTCGTTTTCCCCGAGATTGAAGATTTCGAAAAGTGGTCCCTCCCCATCAACATAGGAGAGGGCTCCGAGCACCCCCTGGACGATGTCGTCGATGTAGGTGTAGTCGCGACGAGTCGAACCATCGCCGAACTGCTTAATGGGTCGCCCATTCTCGATCGCATCGGTAAAGCTGTGGATCGCGAGATCAGGACGCTGTCCCGGTCCGTAGACCGTGAAGAACCTGAGACAAGCAATTCTCATTCCGTGAAGATTCACATAGTTGCCGCAGAGCTGTTCACCCGCGATCTTAGTGGCCGCATAGGGCGAGAGTGACTGAAGGATTGGTAGGTCTTCCCTGAAGGGCACGGTCTTTCCAAGACCGTAAACCGAAGAACTGGAGGCAAAGATAATCTTGTGGCAACCGGAGAGACGAGCCGCCTCCAGCACATGGAAGGTGCCGGTGATGTTCGTGTCGATGTAGAGCTTCGGATCTGCAATCGATGGCCGGACACCTGCACGGGCTGCCAGATGGATTACGGCATTGGGTTGAATTTTTTCAAAGATGCACCGGACGGCTTCCCAGTCACGCAAATCAATCTCGGCGACTTCCACGGGAGAGCTAAACGAGGCAAAAGAAGCGACATTGGCCCGCTTGATAGCTGGATCGTAGAAATCATTGAAATCATCGATCACCGTTACCTCGTGTCCCTCCCCTTCACCTAGGAGGCTGCGAACCACATGGGATCCGATGAAGCCCGCTCCTCCTGTGACAATGATCTTCATGGGGGGAGAATAACCAACATGGCTCACAGGGATAAAGGGATAAACGAGTCGCCGGGGTCGCCGAGTTGAAATACGACTCAGGAGCAGGCCTAGCACTGTACGAATCAATCTGCTTAAAGTTTTTCAGATCCCATTCCCGCAAGCACTTAGATCCATTCTATCACGAAATCATCCTCGCTCCTTCACTTTCCTTTTCTCTTTGTGCCTTTTGTGCATCTTGCGGCTAAACCTTTTTCCATAACGCCCCCCTCGATCCCTGTGAAATTCTGATGCTGTTTCCCTCTACTCCTGTGACATAATCAAAAGATGTCTCTTCCAATGCGCACCTGGGTCGAGGTCGATCATGCGACTCTCAAGCATAATCTCAAAGCCGTCAGGAAGATGGCCGGGAAAGCCGGGATCATGGCCGTCGTAAAGGCCAATGGTTACGGGCATGGCCTGAACGAAGTTGTAGCAACTTTCAGCTCAGGCATCGAGGTGTTTGCAGTAGCTTCACTCGGAGAGGCCATCCAGCTTCGCCGCACCGAGAAGAAAAAGCCGATTCTGCTCCTGAGCGCCGCCCTTCCTGTAGAGTATCCCGAGATCGGCCGTCACGGATTCATCCCCACCATCTCCTCTTTAGAGGAGGCAGTTCTCTATGCTGCTTCGGCCAAGAAAGGGGCTCTCATCCATTTCAAGATCGATACCGGCATGGGGCGCCTCGGCGCCCATCCCGAGAAAGCCTTTGCGATCCTTCGGGAGATTCGGAAGCTGACGCTCTCCCTGCACAGCATCTCGACTCATCTCCCTTCGGCTGACAGTGATCGAAAACTTACCAAAAAACAGCTCAAGGAATTTGAAAACCTTCTCTCTTATCTGCGGGAGTTCACCCCCGAAGTACCGATCCATGTTCTGAATTCCGCAGGTAGTATGCTCTTCCCTGAGCATGCCCAGGATCTCGTACGCGTTGGTCTGGCTCTTTACGGAGTCTCTCCAGTTCCCCAATTTCAAAAACTACTCAAGCCAGCCCTGAGCTGGAAAGCCTCTGTGACTTTTATCCATGACCTTCCCGAGGGGCATGGAATCAGCTACGGCAGTACCTACACAACGCCGAGAGCCATGAAGGTCGCTGTATTGCCGGTCGGCTATGCGGACGGATATCCCAGACATCTCTCGGGCAAAAACGCCACCGTGCTTATCAAAGGCAAACGCTGCCCCGTTCTCGGGCGTGTCACCATGGACCAGATCATGGTCGATGTCTCAGCCGTCAAAGGGATCAAAGTCGGTGACGAGGCCGTCCTAATTGGCAAACAAGGCAAAACAGAAATCACCGCCACCGAGGTCGCTCAAAAAGCTGATACCATTCCTTGGCATGTGTTCTGCGGGATTACCGGCCGCGTTGCTTACATTCATAAGGGGGTATAAAGGCAGGCATCGGAGGATGGCTAAGGGCTTACCAGCGAGCTCCTATTCGGACAGCAAGTGACCGCGCTGAGCCTTGCCTATGATGTCGGCGAACTG
Organism: Chthoniobacterales bacterium; assembly: GCA_026461395.1. Taxonomy (GTDB): domain Bacteria; phylum Verrucomicrobiota; class Verrucomicrobiia; order Chthoniobacterales; family UBA6821; genus UBA6821. The sequence goes on from JAPJNA010000077.1 coordinate 5,578, forward strand.
TCTAACCTGCTCATTGCCGGACGCATGCTCCGCTAGGCCCATATGGCCTGAGATCAAGGGGAAACACCCTCTTTTATGGAGGTGTAGTGCCCCCCTCCTTGAAGGCCTGTCACCTCACCAATCTCTGACTCCCGGCTTTATCATGGATGCAGAATAGTCAATAACCGTCACACCCCTTCATCCTTCCCAAAATCAACAAAACTTTGGAAAGGGCGCTTTCGTCAGCAGTTCGCTAGAGATTTTTGATCAGAGGAGATTTTCCATCAAGAATGTGAGTGGCGTTGAGGGCACAAAAATCATAAAATCTCACCCACACTCTTCAAGCAGACCTCTCTCAATCACATACGACTCTTTATTTTATGCGCATTCTTTCTGGAATACAGCCCACTGGACTCCCTCATCTCGGTAACTACTTCGGGATGATGAAAGCGGCCATCGAACTGCAGGAAACAGGTGAAGCCCTCTATTTTATAGCAGATCTTCATGCGCTCACGACAGTCAGAGATGCAGAAACTCTGCGACGAAACTCACGGGAAGTAGCGATCGACTTCCTCGCCTGCGGCCTTGATCCCACAAAGGCCTGCCTCTTTCGCCAGAGCGATATCACCTGTATTCCAGAACTTGCCTGGATCCTCTCCACAATCACCCCGATGGGACTTCTCGAGCGATGCCACTCCTACAAGGACAAGCTCGCCAAAGGCCTTCATGCTTCACTAGGACTCTTCTCCTATCCCGTCCTGATGGCAGCAGATATTCTGGCCTATGACAGCGACGTGGTTCCGGTCGGCAAGGACCAGAAGCAGCACCTTGAAGTCACCCGCGATATCGCGGTGAAGATCAATGAACTCTATGGCGAGGTCTTCAAACTTCCCAAAGCAATAATACGCGATGAATCGGCAGCCATTCCCGGAACCGACGGGGCCAAAATGAGCAAGAGCTACGGGAACACCGTGGAGCTTTTCCTTGAGGAAAGCGCTCTTAAGAAAAAGATCATGGGGATTCAAACCGACTCAACACCCGTGGAGTCTCCGAAGCCACTTGAAGGATCCGCCATCCTGGGCATCTACAAGCATGTCGCATCCCCCATCGACTATGCTGAGATGGTGAGTGACTTTCTTGCTGGGGGAAAAGGATATGGAGACTTCAAAAAACGCCTTCTTTTGTCAGTTCGCGATTACTTCGCCCCGATGCGGGAACGTCGCGACCAGTTCGCCTCCGACCCTGCAGAAGTCGACCGCATCCTAAAACAAGGTGGGGAACGGGCTTCTGAAATCGCGGCGCCTGTCATGGAGCGCCTCAGAAGAGCCGTTGGCCTCCGGTAAACTTACTCAGAAGAAGTTATTGCACGGGAATGCCCCTTGACTGCGTGTCAGTGAATGATATCTTTTAAATTCTGGACGCGGGGTGGAGCAGCCCGGTAGCTCGTCAGGCTCATAACCTGAAGGTCGTAGGTTCAAATCCTACCCCCGCCACCATTTTTTTACAGGATTTCAGAATTTTTAATCTGGAACTCAGAAACTCAGAAATGAGAAAGGCTTAAAGATCCGTAGCCTATGATTCAGAGACATAAAAAAGAGGGAAAAAACATTCCTTCATCCCGGCACTTACTTTCTTTCAGCTTTCCAGTTGCATTCCATTTCCCTTCTTGGCTTTCTAAGTTCCATATTAGTTTTACCTAACTCCCTATGCGATTTTACACTAAACGGCGGAAGATGCCCTCAATCACGGTTGTCTCTCTGATCGACATTCTCGCGATTCTCCTGATCTTTTTCATCGTTACGACGACCTTCAAGGAGCGCCTCCCGCAGTTGCAGATCAACCTTCCAGAGTCCAAGGCCGCATCGGCAGCGACTAGCCAACCGAAGAAGGCAATCCTCCTTCAGATAAAAGGGGCGGATCAGATCTCCTTCGATAACAAGCCCATCACGGCCGCCGCTCTTCCTTCTGCGATCCATGAGGCGCAACGAGCCAACCCTGGTTGCTCAATCACGATGCAAGCTGACAAAGAGGCCCCCTTCGGAACAGTCGTAACAGTTCTTGATGCCCTGCAAATAGCGGGAATCAAGAATATCCCTGCTATTGCAAAACCTCTGAACAAGTAACTACAACCCCTCACCCAACGGCATGGCTCGTCCACGTAAAGACACATCACCCCCTAAGAAGTCACTCGTCAAGCCACTCGAAGTGGTGAAGTACGGTCATCCCGCTCTACGCAGCAAGGGAAAGAAGATCGAAAAGATCGATGACTCTATCCGTGCTCTCGCGGAGGAAATGATCGCTACCATGGACGAGGAGGATGGATGTGGAATAGCTGCCCATCAGGTCGGCCGCGCGCTTCAACTCGCCGTGATCGATGTGATGCCCGCCTTCGAGGATCGCCCCAGCAGAGCCTGGATAAACGGGCGCGAACTGGAGATCGAGTCCTTGATGCCTCTGGTGATGATCAATCCCGAAATTCATCCCATCGGTGAGAAGCGGACCCGAGAGGTCGAAGGCTGTCTCAGTATGCCTGGACTTTATGATGAGGTGGAACGTCCAGAGCGTGTCCGCGTGATCTGCCAGGATCTCGACGGATCGATTTTGGATTTTGAGGCCGAGGGACTTCTTTCAAGGGCAGCCCAGCACGAAGTCGACCACCTCCACGGCATTCTCTTCATCGATCATCTGCCGTCGGAATCGCTCAAAGAACATCAGTCGTTACTTCGTAAGTTTCAGTCTCAAGCCTCTCTTTGAGAGAGCAGATAGCCCTTCGACTAGGTAAAAAACGGCCTAACGCCGACGCTTCGCCCCATAGCTATAGCCCTTCAGCGTGCGAGCCCCACGGATGTTCTTGAGAACCCTTGCGGCCTCATCTTCCTGAAAGAGCATAGTGAAGAGATAAGGGAAGTTTTCGAGTTTTTCACGGGGGACTTTCTGCGCAATGAAGGTCTCTATAGCCTTCACATGGGGAAGCTCCTCGGCCGTCATGATCGTGAAGGCATCCCCCTCACTCTGGGCGCGACCGGTACGTCCGATGCGGTGGACATAATCCTCAGGATGCTGAGGCACATCATAATTAATAACGTGACTGACTCCGGCGATATCAATACCACGGGCGGCGATATCGGTAGCAATCATCACCTCATAACGTCCGGTCTTGAATCCCTCGAGCGCATCAACACGCTCCTGCTGGGAACGATTCGAATGCATCACGGCTACTTTATGTTTTTCGTTCTCAAGCTGACGAGCGATGCGGTCAGCGCCATCCTTAGTGCGGCAGAAAACAATAACACTGTGGTATTCCGTACGGTCCAGCATTGCTTTGAGTAAATCGAGCTTCTGATCAGCAGCTACCGGATAGAAGGCGTGCTTCACAGTTTCAGCAGCCGAGCGGCGGGCACCGATGGAAATCTTTTCGGGATTACGGAGGCACCAGGAGGAGAGGCGCTCAATTTCCTCGGGAATCGTGGCAGAGAAAAAGAGTGTCTGGCGCTCCTTGGGACACTTCTCGATGATCCTGCGAACGTCGGGTAGGAACCCCATATCCAGCATCCGGTCGACCTCGTCGAGAACAAGAATCTCTAGGTCGCCGAAATTGATCTCCCCCTGCTGCATGAAGTCAAGCAGTCGACCGGGAGTTGCAACAATGACGTCAACCCCGCGTGCCAATGCCTCGCGCTGCGCTCCATAACCAACCCCTCCGAAGATGACAACCGTCTCCAGATCGGTAAAGGCAGAGAATTCCTTGAATGCTTCCTCTACCTGAAGGGCAAGTTCGCGTGTCGGCTCCAAAATCAGGCACCGCGTCTTGCCATTAGACTTCTTAAGCTTGCTCAGAATGGGTAGTCCGAAAGCGGCCGTTTTTCCGGTCCCTGTCTGAGCAGAGGCAATAAGATCTCCCCCACTGATCGCGATGGGAATCGCTTGTTCCTGAATCGGTGAAGGTTCGACATAACCCATCCGCTGAGCGCCGTGGACAACGGCTTCTAAGAGTCCAAGATCCTGAAATGACATGAAGAAGATGAAGGTAGCAGTTAGCGGAGATCACACCAGCGAATAAGAGAAGGCATGATCTTAGTGGCCAACGCCACATGGTAGCGCTGATCTAATATCCCCATCATCCAATGGGCAACGGACCAGCTATCGCTTCCGATCTCAACATTCAGACAATCCCCTTTCTCATCCTTAGGAACCGACTTGACCTTAGTCTGAGCAAGAAGCTTTCCCATACCACGCCCATCAGCCTTGATTGCCGCTTCACGGCATGTCCAGAGCTTGAAAAAGGTTTCTGTATCATTCTTATCCTTTATCAAGAGAGCTTCCTGATCTGAAAAAAAACGGGAAGCAAGGGCAACACTATCAAGCTGTCTCTCGATCTCCAGATCAGCTCCGATTTCCTCTTCGGAGAAAGCAACCATCACCAGATCGCCGCTGTGAGTAATGCTAAAGAGGGGATTAGAATCCCCTACCAGATAAGGTCTTCCCTCGGAAGATAAGCGAATCTGCAATTTCACAGGATCCACGGAAAGCCAGTGGGAGAGAATATTTCGGACAAGACGTCGTCCGGCAAGAATCCCCTGCCTTGCTGCAGTTGATGACATCGATTCGCACCGCTTTTGTTCCTCTTCACTAACAGGGATTTCCGCAAAGACATCAAGATGTGCAATAAATAGGCTCACCTCTTTCCCCTTAGGGAGCATCCCAGGAAACGGAGCATCTATTAGGAACTCCGGAATGTTTGGTTTTTTAGTACTTGCCATCATCAAAGACTTAACAAATAACAAGCTTTGTTATGAACATTACAAACATTAGTTCAGTTGCCTTGCGCAACCTTATAAAACTCACGGAGCGCAAGGAATCGCTCGTCAAGCAAATCGAAGTTATCGAGGGACAACTTGCCTCTCTGATTTCGGGAAAGCCGGTTCGCAGCACCTCCAAACGTCGTGGTCGCCCCGCGAAGAAAGGTCCCAAGTCCGCAGGGAAAAAAATCGCAGGAACAACCAAGCGTGCACCTCGCGGAGCCATCAAAAAGAAGATTCTGGCCGCACTCAAGGCCGCTGGAGACGCGGGTATGAAAGTCACTGATCTTTCCAAGAAGATCGGTGTTAAGAATGCCAACGTGCATGTCTGGTTCAGCAGTACCGGATCGAAACTTCCTGAAATCAAAAAAGTAGGCAAAGCTCATTACAGGATTCAGGAGAAGAAAGCCTGATTTTTTCCGAAGCTTAGTATCTTAACCGGGAAGTTGGTCTTTAAAGACCACTTCCCGGTTTCTTTTTTCCGAGGGGGACTTTTTCCCCGTTCGGTAAAGATGAATGGCTTCGGCTGTCCCCTCACCTGCAGGGAGTTCGGAAACATGGCCTCCCGCTTTGGAGACCGCATCTTTAACGCTCGTATGAGAGTTGGAAGGGCAGGCGACCATCGCCGCGACATCACCAAAGAGCATCGGCAAATCGTTCTGATGGTCCCCGACTGCCAAAATTTCCGACGAGGGCATATCGATCAGACGGCTTAACTCGGCAAGCGCGCTACCCTTGTCATAACTGCGGTGGCAGAACCGCAGGTAAATATTACTGCGCTGGTAGTGAAAATCCTCCGGCTTTCCCGGCAATGCTCCCAGCTCACTGATAATCTGATCGAGCTGTTCTTCACTGGCAGCGACTAAGCCCTCGGGAATCCCCTTGTAATGTTGTTGGAAACTAACGCCTTCATAAGAATCCACCAGCTTCGAAATATGCTCAAAGAATGTTCCACTCTCTTTGAAAAGCAGATCGTGGTGCACTCTGCAAATTTCATTCCACTCCCCATAGTCGAGCCAGCCCCCCTTACCGTCAGGCTTATGGATGTGACGTTCATTCGTGAGTATATAATCCGGAGAAACGGAGGCACCAAGCCCCCTCAGTCCATCCAGTGCACTCTCCAGCGAGCGTCCGGTGTTCACAGCCCAGAGCGAACCTCCACGCACCGCCTCGGAAAGCTCACGATCCAAAGAGGGGCTGCAGTGTTCGGGGTAAATCGTATCGGCGAGGGTGCCATCAAAGTCAGTGCTTAGTAAGCGGATCATCAGGAAACTCTCCCCATGACGCTTCCGGTGTGCAATCAACAAATTACGTTCTTCTTCCGAATCAGGAATGATAGGATTGATCTATGAAATCAGCTTACGAACTAGCCATGAGTCGCCTGGAAAAGACTGCCCCATCCCTCGAGCTAAGCTCTGATCAGAAAAGGATGCTGGCAGAAATCGACTCAGAGTTTGAGGCGCGTATCGCCGAGCAGCGAATCTTCATCGACGGAGAGATAGCCAAGGCCTTTGCGGATGATGCACGAGTTGCTGAACTTCGAAAGCAACTTGCCAGCGAGATCGCCTCCTTAGAGGAAAAGCGAGAGGCCAAAAAGGACAAGGTTCGCCGGGGAAACGTATCTTGATTCATCAGTCGGGTCATTGCCGGCTCCCACGTGTTTAGGGCTTCCCTCCAGCTTTCAGCCAGAGCTTCCTTAACTCCTTATCTAGAAGAGAACCCCTGGGGGGTTTGATCGTTTCAAAAGCCTGCTTCAGGACACGCCTCGCCAGATCGGGTCGCTGTTTGCTTATAAACTCTCCTGCCAGAGGGGCTGTTACCCTGTAAAAAAACTCCCCTCTTCCGGCGACGCCCTGAGTCCGAAGCTGCTCTTCATAGAACCTCAGGGCAGACTCTGGATCGTTCGCCTTCATCTGAGAGGAGATCACCACACCGGCAGCTCCGGCACTCAGGTCATTTCTCACACCGAAGTTCTCGCGGATGATCTGTTCCGAAAGATATTTGACTGTATTTCTATCACCGCTTACCTCGGCAAGTCGGGCCAAAGCCGCCTGATGCTGAGTCTTGAGATCTCTGAATCGTGAAAACTGGCGGATTGCTGCTTCGTGATGGTGCTGGATTTCCGAACACGTTGAGCCTGTGCGAACAAGCCAATCCTCCAAGGCATCCCAAAAGAGAGGGTCTTCAGGACAACGCGAAAGCGCGCTCCGCAGCGCTTGCCCCTCGGATAGTGCATCATTCCGGTGCCGGAAAATCGTCGCCATCACAAGATCCCTTCTGCTCGCCTCACGAGCAACCCGATTCCGGGAGTTAAGGCTCATCATCGTAATGTCATGATCCGTGACTGGAGACCAGTTCTTGGGATCCAAAGCTACACCGGTGGCAACATTTTTCTCCCCATGCCTGCCGACATTCAGATCCCAGTTACCATGGTTCTTGAGATAGCCAACCCAGGCATGCCCCCCATCTCGGCCCTCGCCGGCAAAAAAGATTGTCGGGATTCCAAGGGCTTTTCCAGAGACGGCTGCGTAATAAGCTTGATCGACACAGATCCCCCCATGATTCCGAATGCTGGCGAGTGAATACGTTCCACAGGGCCAGACATAACTATCCTTTAATACCCTTTCCTGATCATAGGAAATCGCATGAAAAGCATGCGGCGGAAGTTCCCTGGAGCGTGAAGCAGAATTTCTGATGTAATCGAGATCCAAGGCTGCCACAGGCGCATCGACAACAAACTTCAATTCACACACATCCAGACGCCGGGGATCCCGTTGCAGTTTTCCCTTTCTGAAGGCATCAACAACCGATGAAAAGATTTCGGAGGGCTCAGACGAACCCTTGGTAACATCAACAGGAGCTACCTGTCGATGAGGCCATGAATCGGGAAGCGGCTGATCATGCACCATGGCAATAGCCAGTGCGAGATTCTGATATTCCTGCCAATCGGTAGGTGAAGACTTCCAGATCGACTGGAAATTGAGCAAAACCTTTGGTGCAAAATCATCCTCTCCGAAGGCATCGGACCACGATTTCCAAAAGCTCTTGTTCTGTATTGTTGCCTCCACAAAGGAGCCATCAAGCCGACTTATCAAAGTGCCGTTCCTCGACTCGAAAGGTTGCCTGATCAGACCCGTGAGGACCTGGCCAAGCATTTGAGAATTGCCTGCGAGTTCTTCAGTTACACGATGCTGATACTGATCATACCGGCGAACTAAAGGGGCTCCGGGTTGATGTATTGTGACATGGAAGCGTACCCCCTGGGTTGTTTGTTCACGACTCACCGAGAGATGATGCGACAGCCATCGTTTCGTCACGGAGGCTTCTTCCGATACTAGCAGGTCGATCCATTGGTAGAGATCAACCCATCCAGCAATATTTTCCAGCGAGGACGATCCGGAGCGTCCGGAAACTGCTGGTTTCCATTGCAATGCAAGGGCATTGCCAAGTTCACGATGAAACTCTGCCAGTCGCCCATCCCTAGCGATCCGGGACACGAGGCTTGGATCGGGTTCATGAAAAATATCAATTTGACCGGCAGTGACCGATGGATCCTTAAGCAACAGGATCAGGCAAAGAATGAGAAGATTCCGTGCGAGGGGAAATATCACTGCAGATTAGGATGAGAGCGCAGAAGACCTTCAATACGGAACCTGTCTCGTGCCCCAGCAACCGCATCTTCCTTGCTGATTCGCCGTTCAAGATAAAGCTTTTCGAGCATATCATTGAAAGTGTGCATACCATCCTTGCGACCTATCTCCATGAGTCCGACGATTTGTTCGAACCGACGATCCCGGATGCAAGAGGCGACCGCACTATTATTGGTCAATAACTCAGTGACCATGACGTGATTCTTTTCATCCTCAGAAAGAAAAATTCTCTGGGAAAGAATTGCACAGAGCGTGTTCGCTAATAGTCCGAGAATTTGCTCCTGCTCGTCACCGGGAAAGTTTTCAACAATACGGTACAGCACACCTGGAGCATCATTGGTGTGAAGGGATGCAACGACAAGGTGTCCGGTCTGCGCAGCTCTGAGTGCCACGGAGGCAGTCTCAGCATCGCGTATCTCACCTACCATAATAATATCTGGAGCCTGTCGGAGTGCACGTCTCAAGCCTTCGGCAAAGTTTGCCGTGTCGATTCCCACTGCACGCTGAGTGAAAAGAGACCGGTTTTTTTCGAAGATGAACTCCACGGGATCCTCGATCGTAACGATATGGCGTTCCAGATTTTGGTTTACCCAATCGAGTAGTGAGGCAATCGTTGTGGATTTTCCTGAGCCCGTGGATCCCGAGACAATTAATATGCCGGATCGGCGTTTCATGATCTCGCAAAGCGGTAATGAAGGAACACCCAAAGTATGGATATCCGGTATAACCGAATTGATCCTCCTTAGAACTGCTCCCTGCCCTCCAAAATGATCATGAAAATTCACGCGAAAGCGTACTCCCTCGGAGGAGATGAATCTTGCATCGTGATCCGTTGAGGTCACAGGCACTCCGCAGGCGTTTCGAAATGCAATAAGATCCTCACGGGTAACGACAGGCGCCTCCATCGGTGTGATACTTCCCGATACCCTGACGATCGGTGGTTCCCCTACGTGAAGAATAAGATCGGATGCCTTGTACTCATGGGCAGCCCTGCAATAGAGCTCGATCGATTCCGGAGGGGCATCCATGGATAAGTCGATCAATAGGACAAATACCTGGAACCGTCCAGCAGGCTGTGTCCTTAAAATGGTAGCGCGTACGGGATTCGAACCCGTGCGCCAGCCTTGAGAGGGCTGTGTCCTAACCGACTAGACGAACGCGCCATAAGAGAATTTAACTGTGAGCCATGATCTGGATGCTGGCAAGGAGAGAGATCAACCATCATGATGAATTCTATGAAACTCTATATCAAAGGAGGATGCCCCTGGTGCGTGATGGCAGAAACCTGGCTTGACCAACGGGGTGTAGACTATGAGGCAATTGAGGTGCTTTCTGACGCAACCGCTTTTGCAGAGATGAAGAAGATTTCGGGGCAGTCAAGAGCTCCGGTTCTTGTGACAGCAGAGGGAAGAATCCTCTCCGATTTCGGTCCCGAGGAACTCCCAGGGTTTCTGGGAGTCTGAGCGGATTTAGCAGACTGCGTGGGATTTTGAGGACTTCCTGAGCCGATCGAGCACACGGGAAGCCTCTCCCGATGCGATACTCTCCACAGCAAGCAACAGGGATTCCGCAAGTGTTCTCCCGATGCCGGCAAGATGCAGAGCTGCGGCTGCATTAAGCACGATCATGTCACGGGCAGGACCAATTTCCTGGCCGGACAGAATGGATTGGATACGCAGGGCATTCGACTGAGCATCGCCGCCGAGCAGCAATTCTGGGGATTCAATCGTGGAAAATCCAAGCTCCTGCGGATGGATGACGAATTCCCGAAGGGTTGGCCCATCATCATTCCGCTCGCGGAACGCCACAACCTTGGAAGGTCCCGTGATGGAGAGTTCGTCGACTCCTGCGTCACGCTGCAGCCCCTCCCCATGGACAGCCCACGCGGCATGCCGTCCCAGCATACCAAGTGCCTCGGCATAGAACCGCAACTGAGTGGGATTGAAAATGCCGGTGAGTTGAGCCTCGGGAAGGGCTGGATTCAGAAGCGGTCCTAGAAGATTAAAAATGGTCATCTGCCCCTTGGCGGCCAGAGATCTCCTGAGTGGAGCCATCGTTGCGATCATGGGATGAAAATCAGAGGCCAGAAGAAAGACGCATCCTGCACTCTCCAATACTGAGGCAACCGAGGAAGGCTTGATGTGAAGTGTTATTCCGAGAGCCTCCAAGACATCGGCACTCCCACAGCGCGAACTGACTCCACGGTTCCCATGCTTCACGACTCGGGCACCCGCTCCTGCAGCCACAAACATCGCGGCAGTCGATATATTGAGGAATCCAGCGCGGTCTCCTCCCGTACCACAGAGTTCTAGCAGGGGAGAGCCGGAATCACGCTCGATTGTCACTTTCACACCTCGATTCAGGATAACATCGGCAAATCCGGCTAACTCAGCAGCTGTTTCTCCTCGTCTATGAAGCGCCGACAAGAAGGCACTCTTCGGTTCTTCTCCAATTCCTTCCCGTATCAGGAGTTCAAGCGAAGAGGCTATTTCGGTATCGGAAAGCTGAGCATTAGACAAAGGATCGGGAAAGAGTTTGATCATCTCGGTACTTGCCTATCAAAAGAGCTATTCCAACACGAGTGTCATCGCACCGAAGAGAAGCAATGCCCCAATCAAACGCCGGGTCATCACTCCTACCCTGCTTGGACTCGTCGAAGAATCACCGGCCATCGCTCCCAGAACCCAGACCAGCAGGACACTCCAAAGACACCGCGATCCGTACAAAATATTGGTCATGGTGGCGCTTCCGAAGAGGCCGATTGCCGAGTACATGGCAAGAGCCTGAACGGCCAGCAGCAAGGCTCCGCCAAGAAGCCAGGGAAGAGACGTGAAAAACGGGCTCCCCTCAACAAGGAAACTGCGGATGCCCCCTCCACTAACACTGGCCCTCGAACTCATAAGTCGGGGGACATAGACCAACGAAAACAGACCAACGGAGCCGAACATGAGCGGGGCAAACCTACTGTATCCTACCGAGGGAACCCAGCATTGCACCAAGACGTCGGTAAGGGCAAAAACGGCGGCAGCGGATAGGGACCATGCAACAGCCTCCAGCAGCCTCGCATGGTTCCCGCCAGGAGAATAGGAGATGAGGGCAATACCAAGGCTGGCCATTAAGGAGGCCATCCAGATGGCATGAGGAAGACTTTTTCCAATCAGAAAAAAGGAGAAAAGTGCAACCAGTAGAACCTTGGATCCCAAGAGCGGCGTGGCGACGGAGACATCACCAGTGTGGATGGCCTTGAATGTGAAGATCTGCCCCAGAAAAAACAACCCCCCACACGCGACCGGCGGCAGGATCATCCCGAGTGCCAAGGGATGACCCGGCAATAACCAGAGTCCTTGGAACAAAACGGCCATGACTGTGTTGCAAAGAAAATTAACCCAGTCACCCGATACGCCAGCACCAAGAGATCGCTTAATCGCGACTGCTCCACAGGCGTAACCAAAGCCTGCCGCCAGAGGCAAGACCAATGCGATGGGGCTCACCTCGGCAGAACCTCGTCTAGGATTACGCGGAGCTTCTGAGCGGGCCACTGGCCTGGAACCTGCGGACTTCCAAGCCACCCGTAACAAAGCGGCGTTCCGAACCCTGCAAGAACGATCCTGGAAAAACGCCCAGCATCCCCCATCCCCATCGCGATGACGGGAATCTCGGTCCGGCTCAACTGGAGATCAATCAGACGCTGCAAGTCATGGCGGTCCCGTAGCAGTGTCGCCACCTTGAAGAGATCTGCTCCATGAACAGCGGCTTGAGAAGCCAGTTTTTTCAACATAGGAAGCGTCGGAGTGGCCTTAAAATCATGATGCGAGAGGATAAGCGTCCTTCCATGCTGATGGGCCCGGGCAATCACGGGAGCGAGTGAGCGGGCTGAGCGCAGCTCGATATCCAGCGCCGAAGCCCATGGAAGTGCGGATTCCAACAAAGCCTGACGGCTTGATTGGGAAAGATTCCCAGCACCACCCTCAGCGGGATGGCGGGCCGTTGCTATCAACGGAAGGGGCCAGCGCACAGGCAGTCCGGTCAGGGGCAGCGCGTCAAGCCTGACCTCGAGAAGATCAATGCCTCGCAGCAAGGAATCCGCGGTCGCCGCCTTTTTTAAAAACTTTAGTCCAGCCTGATCGTGGAGCGTTCCCACGACGAGGGAAGCTCCTTCCCGAAGGAGGGGCTGAAGGCTCTGGATTTGACGGCGCATGATCTTCACTTTAGTAATGTCATCTTTTCTTTCCTTACCCACTATGAACCGCAAGCAGGAAATCTCCAAGGATCTACCCATGATTCTCGACGGACTGATGGTCGGCGTCTGTCTCTGGGTATGTTACCTGCTCAGATCGACAGGGATCATCCGCCTCGACCGACTGGGCGAGATCCCCTCCTTTTCGAGCACCCTTTGGATTCTTGCACTCATTATTCCGTTCACGCCGCTCCTTCTCGATCTGCATGGTTATTACGAGCAGCCCCTTTCGCAGCCCCTAGAGAAGCTCCTAATCAAGATCGTTAAGGCAGGCTTCTGGCTTATCCTACTAATCAGTGCCGCATCGATTTTCGGACGTCTGGAAATCCCGAGTCGATCCGTTCTGATCCTCTTCCTGATTCTGACACCTGGATTCTTGATCCTCAGAGTCAGAATGATGAGGAAACTCCTGATCCATTTTTACAATCAAGGGAACTTTGGAGAGCAAAGTTTCCTGGTGGGAAATGATGCTGATTGTGAGGCCTTCCTCTTGGGAATCTCCCCTTCAGAGCTGATGGAGCTTCAGATTGTTGGAATGATGGATCTGGCGAAACATGATCCACAAACAATCCTGCAAAACATCCGCGAGAAAATCGCAGGCAGGGTTATTTTCGTCTCGTCCAAATCTGCTGCAAACAACGATCTCCCGCTCACCTGTGAGATCGAGGGGTTAGATGTCTGGATTTTATCCGAAAATATCAATGGCATTACCAGCACTCCTTCCTTTGAGCAGGTCGGCAAAAATCGGATGCTGTCTTTCTGCAAATCACCTATTGATTTTTGGCAGCAATTCATCAAAAGAATTCTGGATGTCTGCGGGGCTATGATAGGGGCAGTCGTTCTTTCACCAATTTGCCTGATAATCGCCATCACCATCAAGTGCACCTCTCCCGGGCCAATCTTTTTTTCCCAAGTACGAAGCGGAAGAAGAGGGAAACGTTTTACGATTTACAAATTCCGTTCCATGGTCGCAAATGCCCCGGAACTGCATGCCGACCTCTCGAAGCAAAACGAGATGGAGGGGCCCGTTTTTAAAATCAAGAAGGATCCCCGGGTCACGCGCTTCGGGGCATTCCTTAGGCACACGAGCCTTGACGAGGTGCCACAACTAATCAACGTGCTGCGTGGAGAGATGAGCATCGTCGGCCCCACGCCACTCCCAGACTACGAAACCAAACTCATAGAAAAAAGTACTCACCGGCGCCGCCTGAGCGTAAAGCCAGGACTCACCTGCCTCTGGCAGATTCAGGGGAGAAGCTCGATCAAAAGCTTTGATGACTGGGTCCAGCTTGATCTTGAATACATCGACAAGGCATCTCTGTTTCTCGATCTCTGGATCATCCTTCGCACCATTCCCGCCGTACTTTTACGTAAAGGAGCGCGATAGCAGCGCAGGATAGCTGCCCTTGCGAAAAGATAAATCGAGAGCGTTCTTTCTGGATTTTGTGAGGAAAATCCGTTGGTATAAATGACTCATTTTTATGTATCGCCCCACTCTCCCCCTGTTACTGAAAAGACTCTTTAATCCCTGTGCATTTCTCTTGTTTTGCAGCTTGTCGTTGCACTCACAAAATACCACGGGCTTCGTGATTTCAAAGATCGAACCGGCCATTATCACAACGCCTGCGATCTCCTATTCCGGAGGCACCCAGAAGCCCTCTCGTCCGAAAAACTGGTTGGAAATCGAGGTTACTTTCGGCTGGCAGCCCACGGGGCCAATGACCGCCGCTGACAAGTATGCGGACGACATTGTTGTGGACTACTACGTCCTGCTGTCGAACAAGAGTTCATCTTCCCCTCAGGGAACACTACTCACGGGGCAGGTCACTCACACCTCCGTGCCAGCTATGCAAAATGACCTTAAGTCAGTCATGTATGTTAGCCCAAGAACATTGGAACGCCTCTTCGACGGGAAGCCTCCCGCCAGCGCCTCTTCAGCAATAGTCGATATCGGTGTCACCATCTCCCGCCAGGGACAGTTGGTCGCCCAAAAAAGCCTCAAGTCAGCCGGTGTCTGGTGGCCACAATATCAAAAGACCAGCGGCTTCTTGCTCAGTAAAAACGAGACTCCCTTCGCATCCCTCAACTCCGACTATTATGAGGCGGTGAAGAAGTAGTAAGGGTTCTCCAGAAAACCCCGCCCTTATAGCTTTCCCCCATGGCATCGCCAAAAAAGACCTTGGTCCTCGATCTCGGAATGCAGTCCCTAAGGATTGCCGAGTTTTCTTCGACTGAGAGCGGTGGATTAAAGCTTCTGCGAGGCGCCCGGAGAGAACTCATGCTCGATCCAGCGCTCGATACATCGCGACCGGATCAGATCCGACTCGCCCTTAAGGACATTCTAAAAGCATGGAGGATCACTCGGTCGGATGTCGTCTGCGTACTGCCTGCCCATACGGTCTTCACGAGGGTTGTTCCCCTGGAAGTCCCTGGAGGCTCATCGAGCCAAGTGGCGGCCGTTGTCGGTTTTGAAGCCCAACAGAACATACCCTTCCCTCTGGAAGAAGTCGTCTGGGATTATGTCGTGATGGGAAATACCCCGTCCGGTGCTGTGAATGTTATTTTTGCAGCTATCAAAACTGACTTGCTGGAATCGCTCTGCGATTCAGTAGCCTCCACCGGCCTAAATATTACTGCCGTGCTGGTAGCTCCCCTCGCGCTCTATGATGCATTCCTCCATGCTTCTTCAGCAACTGCATCGGAAACGACCCTCCTGCTGGATATGGGATCTCGGACTTCCAACATGATCATCTCTGCAGAAGGATCCTTCTTCTCACGAAGCATTCCTTCCGGAGGATTGGCTGTCACTTCCGCGATTGCCAAGGATATCCATGCAGAGCTTGATGAGGCGGAAAAGCTGAAGATTGCCCGCGGTAGCGTTGCGCTTGGTGCCGGCTTCGAGCAAGCAACCGACCCCATCGAGGCCAATATCGCACGTATTGCAAGACAGACTCTACTCAAGACTCAGGCCGACATCAGTCGCTCCCTAAGCTACTACAGATCAAACCTCGGGGGAAATGAGCCCACGTTAATTCTTCTAACAGGAGGAATGGCCTACCTCCCCTATCTGGCTGAATTCTTCAACGAAAAACTGCAGAAAAAGACCTCTTTCTTCAATCCGATGGAAGACATCGGAGTTGCCGAATCCGCGCACTCCTTCCTTGAGTCGAATTCCAATAATTTGGGGGAACTAGTGGGAGGGGCTTTGGTATTGACCTCCTCCCCGCGAACCAAGATCAACCTCCTTCCCCCATCTGTATCCAAGAAACGATCCTTCGCCAAACGCATCCCTTACCTGGCTGCTGCCGTCCTCTTTTTCCTTGCAAGTCTCGGGGCCTTGTATGGCTTTGCTTTGCAAGCAACCTCCTTGACGCGTGCCACGACGGCAACGATCGATAAGCAGATCGCCGACCAAACCAGTATATCAAATCGGATTAAGACCAAAGTAGAGAACGAACTCGCCATCCAGCAGACGACTGACATCCTTCTTTCTTTGGTTAGCCTTTGGGAAGCCTACCCGAGGATCCTTACCGAACTGAGCACGAAGGTACCTGAGCGGTATCTCTGGATCACAGAAATCCAACCTGCAGTGGATACTTCTGCGAGGGGCGTTTCTCCCAACAGTAACGATGGCTCCATCAAGGCTCTGTTAGTCAAAGGGCTCTACCTTGACAATCCCAAGCAGGCCTCAGTGATCGATGATTTCGTCACTTCCCTTCAGTCCTCGGATGTCTTTGCCGTCGAGGAAAAGGAAAAATCCAAGATCATCACTCAGCGAGGCAGTCCCAATGGGGAATACTGGGCTTATCCTTTTTCACTCAGGATTCCTCTTCGCAATCCCTTCACTCCCCTTCCCTGAACTGATGAACAAGATCACCAAATGGTTTGCGGGCAACAAGCTGGCAGCCTCTCTTTTAGCCCCCCTGATCCTTGGAACACTCATCCTTGGATTTCTGGCCTATCAGGCATGGGATGATTATGGAACTGCCTCTGCGGATTATACCTCCAAGGCATCCCAACTGGTGAAGCTCTCGCAAACTAAACCGTTTCCCAGTCAGGATAATCTCTCCAAGCTTGAAGCAACCATAAACACTGAGCAGTCCAGCCTGGACGCCCTCATCAAGGATCTCCAGAAGTATCAGGTGCCCTCCTTTGCCGACATTGGCAAAGCAAAACTCCAGGATCGACCTCAACGCTTTCAGGATGCACTGCGTATCGAGGTGACTAGGATCAAATCACTAGCCGCAAGCGCTGGTGCCACACTACCACCGGGATTCTATCTCGGCCTTGATGAATACGAAAATCGTCTTCCCTCCCAAGAGGATGTCCGAATTCTTTCCAAACAACTCACCATTCTGAGCTGGCTAGGCGAATTGCTTGCCACCCATAAGGATCTGATTCTTTCTGAATTCTCTAGATCCACCTCAGAAATGTTGGCGAAAAAGGATTCGCCGAAAAAAACACCCCCAGCTCTTCCGGGGAAAGTTTCCACCCCCTATGAGAATGCCTGCAGTATGAAGTTGAGCTTTCGATGCAACCAGGGTTCTTTTCGGGAAATTGTGAATGCGGTTTCAACGGCACCTTATTTCCTGATTATTGATCAGCTCCTTATTCGCAACACCTCTAGCGAGCCCCCCAGACGCGATACGCAACCGCCCACTGCAGCTTCCCCTCTGGACGGAAGCACCCCGATTCAGAGACTCCCAATCATTGTTGGAAGGGAACTTCTCGATATCTCGCTGAATCTCCGCGGACTGGAGTTCCCTGATCAGGGATCATCCACCTCAACGAACTTGCAACCCAAACCTGAGGCAAGGTAACAGGCCTATGAATAATCTGATCATTCGCCACTACCATTTAGTGCTCTTGGGAATCGCCTCGCTTATTTCCATAGGTACCGCCGTGTTTCTGATCACCCAGTCGCTCGGATTTCAAGACTCTCTCAAAGGGGCCGATTCCCTCTCAAAACAGGAAAAAATCCCGTCGCCACTGGCCTCTTCGAATGCAGTCGTTGCTATCGAGCATTTGAAAAAGCCCACGCTTTGGAATCCGAGTGACAATGGCTCATCCCCGCTGGTCTCGCGTCCATATCTCCTCAAGGAAGGCAAACTCATTGATCCGATGGTGGGTAACGAGCCGCTCTACCCCCCCGTTCCGAACCAGTGGCTCATCGATCACCAACTCGACTATACGGATGTTAATATTCTGGATCGTGATCCCAAGCATAAGGGATTTACCGTGCGTGAGGAATTTCTAGCAGGAACCGATCCCAACAACGAGGAAGAGTTCCCCCCGCTACACACGAAGCTCAATTATGGTGAAAATGATATCCGCAAGAGTAGCTATATCCTGGAATTTGTGGGTGTTGAAACGAATGCGCTCACTGACTCCAATGGGATCACCGATACAAAGAATATGACAGTTGAGTATCAGTTGAGACCATCTCAACCTCTTCCCAATCCATCAAAAGGGAACCGCCCCGACACTTCCGTAAGGGTCGTACTCAAAGGGGAAACCGTACCTGGAGCCCCCTTCCTCAAAATGGTGGACTACAGCGATAAGAAAAAAACGATCCATGATACAGAGTATGATGTGAGCGAACTCATCCTGCAAAACACCCTCACCGGAGAGCACCTCACCCTGATGAAGAAGAATTCTTCTAGAGAATACAGAAAGTCACCCATTGAACTTGTTGAAAGCGTCACCTTCCATTACCAACTCTCTGGCGCTCCTGTTGAGGATGTTACGGTGGAACGGGGCAAGACCTTCAATCTGTCCGGCTTGGAAAAAAAACATGTAGAAACTTATAAGCTCCTTGATTTCTCAAAAGAGGGGATTCTGCTGAGCAAGGATGGAAAAAATTACACAATCAAGTCATCCTCTTCTCCATCCCCGAGTCCGAGCCCTTCTCTGTGAGGAGCTTGTCCTCATTAATCCCCCTTCGCATCACAATGACTCAACCCCTGAACATCTCGAAGATACGCCTGCGAACACTTGTTCTTTCCATAGTGGCTATCAGGTTCATCGTTGGAGTAGCTCTTTCACCTTCATTTGCTTACGCGCAGCAGAGCGGGGTCATTGGCCAATCGGAGCGTGAAATCCGGATTCTTCAAGAAAGAAGTAGCTGGGCGCAGACCCAGACTCAAAAAGCCATCACCGCCATGGCGGACAAGGATTACGAATCCGCTTTTGCTTTTTCCAAGAGCGCCGTAGATGCATTACCCTACGGTGGTGAGTCTTCTGCAGGCTTGCGTTCTCTGTCTCTTGAGACCTTTTCCAAGTCTGCTTGTGCCTTGGCCAGGCAACGGGTGAGCGAAGGCTACTACGATGATGCTGAGTTGGTGGTGAAAACAGCCACCGATAAGCCTTATGCATCGTCTTATGCACCCTTGCTGGATCTTCAGAAATCACTTCGTGACCCAAACCATTTCAACAGGACTATCACTCCCGGATTCGTCGCCAAGGTGACTCAGGTTGAACAGTTGATGAACGAAGCCGAGGGGCTCTACGCATCGGGTCGCTTCGATGCTGCGTTCAACAAATATCAGATGGTTCTCAATCTGGATCCTGAAAATAGATCTGCCCGTCTCGGGATGGAAAAAGTCAATAAAGAGCGGTCTGATTACGCGGAAACAGCCTACACTGAGAGGAGGAGTCAGATGATCACCGACGTAGCAAGGGCATGGGAACTCCCTGTGCCAAAAATCAATACAGGCGCCACTACGATCGTCGAGCAGAGCCCTATCGATATGCAGGGCACCAGTGCCATCAGCCGAAAACTCCAAGAGATCAGGCTTCCTCAACTCTCCCTTTCCGACGAGACCGTACGCGAAGCTGTGGAAAAGCTTCAGAAAAAATCACGCGTCTTGGACACAACCGAAACAGATCCCGCCAAGAAGGGAGTGAATATTGTTCTCAAGCTCGATCCGGCCAAGGAAGCAGTCGATGGCGGCACCAAACTCAATCTTTCCCTCAACGACCTCCCTCTTGGAGAGGCCCTGAAATATATCGCCTCGGCTGCAAATCTTAAGGTCAAGATAGAACCGTACGCGGTGGCCATCGTTCCCCTCTCCGAACCAACAGAGACCCTTATCTCGAAAGAATACAAGGTGCCTCCAGGGTTCATCTCCAGCGCCTCTGCTTCTACCCCAACCGGTACACTTCCGACGGCAGGAGTTCCGGGGTCATCTGGTACAGTAGGTAAAGCGGGCGCGAAGGAGTTTCTGGAATCCCAGGGCGTCACCTTCCCCGCGGGAGCCAGCGCGACATACCTGGCTTCAAGCAGTAAGTTGCTTGTGAAGAACACCCAGTCAAACCTCGACCTGATCGACTCCCTGGTGGAGGTCTCGCTAGCCACGCCCCCCAGTCAGGTGGAAATCGAGGCCCGCTTTCTCGAAGTCTCACAGAATAATCTCCAGGAACTTGGCTTTGACTGGCTGATGGGGGCATTCCAACTTCCTGGTGGTAGTGGAGTCAATACCGGAGGCGGCACGGTTGGCAATCGACAGGGACAGGCCAACAGAGGCAATTACCCTTTTGTAAGCCCTGCTGGCCAACCTGCCGGAGCGATGGCTGTGGATCCACTCGGCAATGTCACCGCAGGAAATGTCACCTCAGGAAACCGAACAGGTTCGGCCGCTGTTACCGCGAATGCATTGGATGCCCTCCTTTTCGGTTCGCCCACAGGACCGGCGGCAGGCGTCCTAGCATTGGCGGGAATCTTCACGAATCCCCAGTTCCAAGTCGTACTACGAGCCATTAATCAACAGAAGGGAGTTGATCTTGTCTCTGCACCCAAGGTGACCGTCACCAGTGGGCGCAAGGCCACAATCAACATCACTCAGAAATTCCCCTACCCGAAAGACTACTCACCTCCGACTGTTGTTGCGGCCACAACACCAGGACAAATACAGCCTGCGAATCCAGCCACACCAACCTCCTTTGAGACGCGAAATTGCGGTGTGCAACTTGAAGTGGAACCAACCGTTGGGCCTGATGGCTACACTATTGAGCTCAGTCTTTCTCCTCAGATCACGGAGTTTCAGGGTTTTGTTAATTACGGCTCACCTATTAACAGCATTGCTACAGTGTACGACGCAATTTTACAAAATAGATCTATCGGCACTCAAAGGGTTTTTCTTACAGCAAATACAATTAATCAACCTGTCTTTAGCGTGCGCCAGGTCGATACTCAAGTGACGGTCTATGATGGACAGACAGTTGTCTTGGGTGGACTCATGCGGGAAGATGTCCAGAAGGTTCAGGACAAGACACCTATTGTGGGAGATCTTCCCCTAGTGGGATCCCTCTTCCGCAGCTCGAGCAACCAGCGGATTAAGAGAAACCTTCTCATCTTCGTCTCAGCCGGTCTCCTGGATCCCGCAGGCCAACCCCTGATCAAAACAGTGGAAAATGGAACGGAAATCTCTATTCCCGACGCGAGAGCTGTTGCCTCCGAGGCAATTCCGGGTGATCCCTCGACCGCTTCGAAATCCAGCCGATGAACAAGCTGCATATCATTGTCATGCACAGCTTCAAACCTTCTTTTTACCCTCGTCTCCTCCCACTTTTGTTCGTTGCGAGCGTCGTTATGGCCGGCTTCGGTTCCTGGAAACTGAGGGCACAGACTCCATCAGTCGTTGCAGATTCGGAACGAGCAATCGTTCGCAGTCAGGAAGACCTGATTCAAGCACGCGTACTGATGCAGTCTGCCATGCAGAAATACTCCCAGCACGACCTCAAGGGGGCCTATGCCCTAGCCGTGGAAGCCATGAAGCAAGCCCCTTCGGGCACCTCTGCCAGTCGCATAAGGAGCACTCTCCTTTCGGACTACACGACCATCGCGCTGGCCTTTGCCCGTGAGTTGGCTCAGAACGGCCTCTTCACCGACAGCATCGCCAGAAAGTCAGGCATCATGGACGCCAACGGTCTCCCTCTCTCGGCTGAAGGCGTCGCCAAATCCATCTTGGACCCTTCCATGAATCCAAGCTCTAAAGCCGCAGTGAAATTTCTCTCCGATCTGGAACAGCCAGGCATCTTTAACAAAACAGTCACCCCCACCTTTGCAGCCAAGCGCGAAGAGGTGATCAAGCTTCTCAGGCAAGCTTCCGACCTCGCAAAAACAGGTCGCAACGAACTGGCCCTCAAACAATACGAGGCGATCCTTCAGATCGACCCCTATAACAACGCTGCACGCCTAGGAATGGAGGAAATCCACAACTCCACGAACAAGTATGCTGACGAGGCTTATAATGAGACGCGAAGCAGAATGCTCTGGCAGGTTGATAAAGCCTGGGAGCGTCCACCTCGTAAGTCGAAACAGGGGCGCACGACCGAATCAGTAGGTCGTCAACAGGACATACGGGGAACGGATCAGATCACAGCCAAGCTGAATTCCATTATCATACCCAAAATCGACTTGAGCGACTCGCCGATCAGTGAAGCTGTCGAGTACCTGAAGCAGAAAAGCGTTGAGCAGGATCCAAACCACAAGGGTGTGAATATTTTCCTAAAGCTCGGCTCACAACCATCCTCATTACTACCTCAGGGTGTGACATCCACCAATGCCGCCGCTACCGGTGTGTCCGCCCAGCCCAACGCGGGATCAACAGAGCCTCATGTCACACTGGCCCTCTCCCATGTGCCTCTCTATGTAGCCCTCGACTACATCAGCAAGCTCTGCAATCTGAAGCTCAAAATCGATCCCTACGCTGTCTCGATCGTCCCTCTCTCAGAACCAACGGACATCCTGATCACCAAAGAATATCAAGTTCCCCCGACCTTCATCCCACCTAAGGCTCTGGATGGAGGGGCGTCTCTCCCTCAGGCTGGGGCTACAGGAGTGGGCGACCCGAACAAGGCACGCGTCGCGCAACGTCAGGAGGCCAAGGAGTATCTGATTTCTCAAGGGGTGGTTTTTCCGGATGGTGCCAGTGCCAACTACCTCCCCTCTGGCAGTAAGCTCGTGATTCGGAATACAAGGGATAATATCGATCAGATCGATGCCCTTGTGGATGCCGCAATGGGGGTCGCCCCATCACAAGTCGATATCCAGACGAAATTCATAGAAATCAATCAGAACAACATTCAGGAACTTGGATTCGATTGGTTGCTCGGACCATTTAGCATCGGAGGTAGCGGCGTCTATGGAAGCGGTGGTGGTGGATCCAACTCTCTGACTGGTGCGAATTATCCCTTTGCCGGTCCTGGAGGTGTACCTGCTGGCATGAATACCGTGGGCAGTCTCCGGAGTGGTGATCGGGCCATCAGCCAGAATTCCATCAGCTCCCTTCTAGCTGGTCAGGCAGGCGGCTCCTTATCTCCTGCCCCCGGAGTCTTTAGCGTGGCTGGGGTCTTCACGGATCCTCAATTCCAAATGGTCATTCATGCCCTGAATCAGAAAAAAGGGGTGGATTTGATGGCCGCCCCCAAGGTCACGACCAAGAGCGGCGTCAAAGCCACAGTCAAAATCGTCAATGAGTTCATCTATCCGCGCCAGTACGACCCTCCAACATTTACTCAATCTCAAGGTGGTGGACAGGGCGGGAATATTGCAATTGACCCAAAGACGATCCCTCCACCAACAGTGACCCCTGCCTTTCCGAGGGATTTTACAAAACAGGATCTCGGCGTGGTCTTGGAGGCCAAGCCGACGATTGGGCCCGATGGTTATACGATCGACCTGGAGTTAAACCCCAAAGTCACGGACTTCGATGGCTTTATCAACTATGGATCCCCCATTAATGGCGTGGGATATACGGAAGGATTCTTTTTAAATCGTCCTGCTCTCATCCCAGTTTCGCAAACACTCACTACGAATACGATCAACCAACCGGTCTTTAGCGTGCGTGAAGTCAATACCTTCGTGACGGTCTGGGATGGCCAGACCGTGGCACTCGGGGGGCTGATCCGAGAGGATGTCCAGAAGATTCAGGACAAGGTGCCGATCTTAGGAGACCTTCCGATGGCCGGCCGACTCTTCCGCTCCGATGCAGACCAAAAAATTAAAAAGAACTTGGTCATCTTCGTAACGCCCCGAATCCTTGATGCCGAAGGCCAACCGCGTCGCGGCGACACTGAGGAATCTGAGATCGTGACGCCCTTGGGACTACCTCAAGACTTGCCCCAGCCGTCCATGACGTCACCCGCTGTCAGAGGAAAATAATCACAGAGCGGATCAAGAGAAGGAAGGTACTCTTGATCTGCTGAAACCATCAGATGCCATCAGATGCCGTCCATAGCGATCACGGGTAGTATCGGGAGCGGCAAATCCCTTGCCCTAAAATTACTAGCTCAGCTTCTGCCGTCGAACATCTACAACGCTGATCTCGAAAATCGTAAACTGCTCGACCATGATGAAGAGGTCCGTGACCACATCAAAAAGGCATTTGGTGACGCCTGTTTTGACAGTTTGGGATATCCGGACAGGAAACACCTTTTTGAACTCATCACATCAGATCAATCGGCGAAAACTTTGCTTGAGGGAATTCTCCATCCGCGATTAGAGAAAGTCTGGAAGCCGCGGGCTCTCGCATCCAGGGGGACCAAAAGTGATTTTTTCATCGCGGAAATCCCCCTTCTTTACGAGAAAGGTTTGGAAAACTTCTTCGATAAGGTCATTCTCGTTGCCTGCTCAGATTCAGTCAGGAGAGAACGACTGAAGTTGAATCGCCAGCTCTCTCACACCGAAACCTTGGCTTGGTTAAAAAACCAAACTACTCAGGAGCAAAAAATCCTCCTTGCGGATCACCTTCTTTGGAATGACTCCTCGACTCCCATGCTAGAACTCCAGATCCGGCATCTACTACCGCTTTTGAAAAACCTATGAACTCCGGCCACATCCCTCATGAAGCCGATGCAGAACTCCCCTTAACGGATACTCCCATGCAAACCTCCTCAAAGGAGGTGCTTCCGGTCGAGATACCTTCTCCGCTGGATATGGATGTGCTTCACGGTTCAAGCCATAAGATTCTCCTGGAGTTGATTGCCTCCAGAAACCTTCCCCTGCACCGGGATTCCTCAAGACATCATCTAGTGCTCGATCTGGCGAGGGATCAACTGAAGAGGGGCGGCACTCTCACGGCGGAGGGAATCCTGGAGTTTGCTCCAGATGCACCGATGATCCGCTGGCCTCAATTTAATTTTCAACCTACTCCCTGCGATCTCAAC
This sequence comes from Chthoniobacterales bacterium, assembly GCA_026461395.1. Taxonomy (GTDB): domain Bacteria; phylum Verrucomicrobiota; class Verrucomicrobiia; order Chthoniobacterales; family UBA6821; genus UBA6821. Next base: position 30,411 of record JAPJNA010000077.1, read on the forward strand.
CTTCCCATTCCCTTGCTTCGCCAGTACGAGTTGCGCCCCGGTCTGAGAATCAAGGGAACGGTCGCGTTACAATCCGAACGGAAGCTGGCGCTCCAAACACTCACGGACATCGAAGGAATACCGGCAGAGTCTTGGAAAAGCCCAACGGAGTTTGACAATCTCACGGCCATGTTCCCCAACAGGAGGATCTATCTGGAGCAGCCAGGCAAAAATAATCCGACGGCTCGGGCCGTTGATCTGATCGCCCCACTGGGAATGGGTCAGCGCGGGTTGATCGTGGCTCCCCCACGTGTAGGAAAGACCATGATGCTCAAGAGCCTGGCCCTCGCGATCCGGGCCAATCATCCCGATGTCCATCTCATGCTCCTCCTGGTGGATGAGCGACCCGAGGAGGTCACCGATCTACGAAGGGCACTGGACTGCGATATTTTCAGCTCCACCTTCGATGAACCCACTGCGCGCCATGTACAGGTTTCAGAGATGGTCTCGGAACGCTCCAAGCGCCTTGTAGAACTGAAAAAGGACGTCGTGATTCTTGTGGATAGCATCACACGCCTTTCGCGCGGCTATAACAACAACATCCAGGGCAAAGGCCGCACCATGAGCGGCGGCGTGGACTCGGCGGCCCTTGCTCGTCCCAAAAAATTCTTCGGCTCTGCTCGCAATGTCGAGGAGGGAGGGAGTCTCACCATTCTCGCCACCGCCCTGGTGGAAACGCATAGCCGCATGGATGACTTGATCTTCGAGGAATATAAAGGGACGGGAAATATGGAAATCTACCTGGATCGTTCCATCATGGAGCAGCGTGTTTTCCCGGCCATCCATATCACTAAGTCTGGAACCCGTCGGGAGGAACTTCTTTATCATCCAGACGAATACGAGCGGATCCTGAAGTTACGGAAGCAACTCATGGAGATCCCGGCGGTCGAGGCAATGCAGATCCTCTGCCTGAACATGGAAACCACCAAGAGTAACGCAGAACTCCTTCTTGGAGGGATCAAGGGACTCTAAGGATTCTCCAAGGATTCTCCGATCCTCTGAGCCTTTCCCAACAACCAGAGGAGAAAAGCTCTTCTGACTCGACTTGGAGAACTCCCTCAATAAACATCTCGCAGTGACTGAGCGTGTAATTGTCCGATCAAAGTTCTTCTTCGAGGGGGAGAAGAAATTCTTTGTTAAAGGAGTCACCTATGCACCATTCGCCCCTGATTCGGAAGGATTCCAGTTTGGACCCAATGAGCAGGTTGCCCGTGATCTGGCCGTCATTCGAGAAACAGGTGCCAACCTGATCCGTATCTACACGACTCCGCCGCGTTGGTTCCTAGATCTCTGCCTAGAGAATGGCCTGCGAGTTCTCTTCAGCATTGCGTGGATGGAGCATGTCGAGTTTCTGAATGATGCGAAGGTAAGAGCCTCCGTGGAGAAAGCCGTTCTCGATGCCGTGAGGGAGCACAAAGGCCATCATGCGATCTTCGGTTACCTGCTGGGAAACGAGATCCCCTCCTCCATGGTGCGCTGGCTGGGAGCAAAGAGGGTAACCGAATTCCTGGAGCATCTGGTCAACATCGCCCGTCACGAGGATCCGCGGGCACTCTACTCCTATGCAAGCTATCCTCCCACAGAGTACCTGCTTCCGCAAAACGTCGACTTCCTGACATTCAATGTCTACCTGCACCGCAGAGAAGATTTTGAGCGCTATCTAGCCCGCCTTCAGAATCTGGCCGAGGACAAGCCCCTCATGATGGGTGAATTCGGGATGGATACGATCCGGCACACCGAAGAGGAACAGGCAGAGATGATCGGTTGGCATCTGGATGCTGTCGTGCGGGGAGGTCTTGCAGGAACCATTCTCTACGCCTGGACGGATGAGTGGCATCGCGGGGGCATGGAAATCCTAGACTGGGCCTTCGGTCTTGTGAAACGCGACCGCACACCCAAAAAGGCACTTTCGACGGTCAGGGAGTTTTTTGACAATAGCCAATCTATCACGCATCACGCGCCCCTACCCCGCGTTCCCAAGGTCTCGGTGATTGTCTGTAGCTACAATGGTGGCCAGACCTTGGAAGCATGTCTTCGCTCCCTCAAAAAAATCGATTATCCCGATTACGAAGTTGTCGTTGTCGATGACGGTTCGACGGACCAGACAAAGGAGATTCTCTCTCATCACCCCTGGGTAAATGCCATTTACCAGACGAATCACGGCCTCAGTTATGCGAGGAATGTCGGCGCGGCGGCGGCCACTGGCGAGATTATTGCCTACACCGACAGCGACTGCATGGCAGATCCTGACTGGCTCTACTATCTTGTAGGAACCCTCCTCTCGGGGAACTATGCCGGCGTCGGGGGACCGAATATCTCCCCTCCCGCTCAGAATTGGCATCAGGCATGCGTTGCCGCCGCACCGGGAGGCCCGAGTCACGTTCTTCTCACGGATGTCGTCGCGGAACATATCCCCGGGTGCAACATGGCCTTTTACCGCTGGGCCTTTGAAAAGATCGGAGGCTTCGATCCAGAATACCGAAAAGCTGGTGACGACGTGGACTTTTGCTGGCGCCTTCAACAGGAGGGCGAGGTGATTGCCTTCAGCCCTTCGGCCATCGTGTGGCACTATCGCCGCTTCACCCTGAAGGCTTTCCGTAAGCAGCAGGAAGGTTATGGAGAGGCCGAATCCCTCCTTCGCTTTAAGCACCTGGTTTTCTTTGGTCCGACCGGTACAGCCAAGTGGAAGGGGCAAGTCTATGGAGCACCGCGATTCACATGGCTGATCAACCAACCCGTGATTTATCATGGCGTCTTTGGTGAAGGGCTCTTCCAGTGCATCTACCCCACCCCGCAGTCGGAACTGGCCGCCTATCTGAGCAGCATCGAATGGGTCACCCTTACCGCCTTTCTCTTTCTCCTGGCCATTCCTTTCCCCGTCCTGCGGATCGTGGCCTATCTGATGTTCGGAGGCACCTTCCTCGTCGCTCTATCCTACATGATTCATGCCAAGCTGGAGCCACGTTTCGATACGATCAGGGCACGTCTGCTAGTGGCATTTCTCGCCCTTTCCCAGCCCTTGGTGAGAGGATGGGCCCGATACTTCACCTGGCTCAAGTTCAAGCGCACGCCGGAATCCGTCATCGCCGCCAAGGAAAAAGACTTCAAGCCCAGTAAGATCCGCGGGCTCTCGAAACTTGTTTTGTGGAATGAGGAAGGAAAGGGGCGCGAACTTCTGATCACTTCGGTCATCGAGGCTTTGGAAAACGAAGGCTGGAGCTACTCCACCGACACGGGTTGGAAGGATTGGGATGTCCAGATTTATGGAAGTTTCTGGTGGGGAGTCACCATGAGAAGCGTTACCGAATACCATGGCGGCCCTAAATGCCTGACTCGTGTAGGCCTCGCCTCCCGGATGGTGGCAACCACGTTTTTGGCAAATTTCCTTATGATCAGCCTACTGATCTATCTCGCGGCGTCAGGACATTCGATGCTTCTTCCCCTAGGCCTTTACGCGGCGGCCATGTTTGTCATCTGGACTCGAGGGTACCGTTTAAAGAAACGAGTTGTCGAACTGGTGGAGGCAAGCGGCCAGCGAATAGGACTCAGTAGGGTCGATCCGCGGAAAAGCAATGCATTCAGTGAAACGCGAAAGGATACAGGGGAAGCGTCTGAACCATCAGGCGAGAGCATCGAAACCCCGGTATCCCCTCAATCCTGATCGTTTCAAGGATAACCTGATCCTTCTTGGATCATGAGAGTCGTGCTGGAAAGCCGGGGATTCAGATTGTAGGATAATACCTCCATGCCCAACGTCTTCATCAAGACCTACGGTTGCCAGATGAACGAACGCGACTCCGAGCAGGTGGCGCGTGACCTTCAGAATCGCGGCCACAAACTTGTCTCTCACGAGAGGGATGCCGACGTGATTCTGCTGAACACATGTAGTGTCCGAGAGATGGCAGAACAGAAAGCCATTGGCAAGATGGGCATGCTACGTAAGCTCCGCAGGGAAAAACCAAAACTCGTGTTGGGATACATGGGGTGTATGGCTCAAAGACTGGGTCAAGAC
>JAPJNA010000078.1 GCA_026461395.1 Chthoniobacterales bacterium
GGGGGGCGGCGGGGTGCGGGTTGTTTTCGCCGTTGATCGGTTGTCACCCTTTCTCTGTGGAGAAGAAGGGCGTGCCACGCGTCGGTGAGGTTGCGATTCTTAGGCTCGGCCCATGTAGGCGCCGGTCCGGGTGTCGACCTTCACGATCTCGCCTTCCTTGATGAAGAGGGGAACCTGGATCACCTTGCCGGTCTCGAGGGTAGCGGTCTTCATCACATTGCTGGAAGAGTCGCCCTTCACTCCCTCGGGAGATTCGGTCACCTTGATATTGGCGGAGGCGGGAAGTTCTACGGAGACCGCGCGTCCTTCGACATAGAGAATTTCCACCTGCATGTTCTCGACTAGGAAGTCCTTGGCATCCCCGAGGAGGGCGGCCTGAAGGGTGATGGTTTCGAAGGTATCCGGATCCATGAAATTATAGCCGTCCTGATCGGCGTAACTGAAGTCCAGCTTGGTGCGGTGGACTTCGACAAGGTCAACTTTCTCCGTGGAGGCAAAGCGGACATCCGCCGACTTGCCGGTGCCGATGTAGCGGATGATGAGCTGGACGAAAGCGCGGAGGTTGCCTGGGGTGCGGTGGGTGACTTCAAGGACGATGGCAGCATTGCTGTTATACTTGATTGCCATTCCTTTGCGGAGGTCGTTTGCGAGTGCCATGATATCGTGGAGTAAGGGGTGGGGATTAAATGAGTTTGAGTCGGGCAAGATCCTGAGAGTCGACCACGCCCAAGGGGTTCCCCTTAGAATCCGTGACCACGAGATCGTCTATCCGATGCTGTTCTAGCACCATCAGAACCTCGGCGGCAAGTTTGTCGGCATGGATGGTGACGGGGTTTGGGGTCATCACCTCGCCGATGGGCTTGGTTCCGATCTGTGGATCGGCGGGGAACCGGCGGGCAAAATCACCGTGGGTAAAGATTCCGGCAAGCTGACCCTCTTCGTTCACGACCAAGGCGGCGCCTGCCCGTTTCTTGGTGAGTTCGCGCAGCACCTCGATGACCGGGTCGCTGATTTTGACGATCGCCGCTTCTTCACCACCTCGCATGATATCTCGTACCTTGAGCAGGAGGGAGAGGCCGAGTTGGCCGGCCGGGTGGTATCGCGCGAAATCCTCCCGGGTGAAGCCCCTCTCCTCAAGAAGAACCATGGCAAGCGCATCGCCCAGAGCAAGCATGATGGTCGTGCTGGAGGTGGGAGCAAGGTTATGGGGGCAGGCCTCCTGGGTAACGGAGACATCGAGGACAACGTCGCTGGCTTTCGCAAGCGAGGAGGCTTTTCCTCCGGTCAGCGAGATCTTTTTGACATCGAATCGGCTGAGGGCAGGCAGGATACGGAGCAGCTCCTGCGTCTCCCCGCTGTAACTGAGCGTCAGGATGACATCCCCGTCGGAGATCATTCCGAGATCACCATGGAGGGCATTGAGCGAATTGAGCACTACGGCAGGTGCGCCCGTGCTGGTAAGGGTCGCCGCGATTTTCTCACCGATATGACCTGACTTGCCTACCCCTAGGACGACGATTTTCCCCCGGCGTTCAATCGCCTCGCGCAAGAGGGTCACCGCTGCATCAAAGCTTCCATCCAGACGCTCGGAGAGGCGCTGCAGTTCGTCGATTTCGATTGAGAGAACGCGCCGTGCACGCTCGAGGGAATCCATCCATCCAGTCTGAATGGTTCCGTGGCCAATGATCAACGCTGAAGGAGCAATGTCGTTAGATAGAATGGAAGAGGTTGGTTCGGGAGGCTTGCCCCTTGCTCCGAAAGGGGGCTAAACTCACCACATGAACGGCATGTTACTCCGACCCGTCTTTATCTTTCTTGCTGTAGTGGCACTTCTTGCTGCCTCTTCTTTTGCCCAGCAGGCTTCATCGGATGCTTCCTTTGTGGCTCCCAAGCCCAAAAAGACCAAGATCGAGCCCAACCCGATCGAGAATCCAGCTTCCTATGACATCACCGGTGTGGTGGCTGAGGCTTTCAAGATGAAGCATCCCCTGCAGCTGGTGAATCCTCTTGCTCCGAGGAAATATGGCGATGGTCATGATAATGTCACCTGGGATCCCGATAATCCCGAGAAACCAAAGGGCATCATCCTGTTCGGTCTCCAGTGGTAGAGTTGTTGGTCACGGGTCAGGCGGGTAAGGCCGGACAGTTATGAATCAGGCCATGCAGCAGCCGGTTAACCCGGTGAAGATTGCCTTTCTTTTTGTCTCGATGCCGGTCGGTGGTGCCGAAGATTTTCTCCTCTCCGCAAGCAAATACCTTCCGCTGGGTATTGAGGCACGCTTTGTCTGCCTGCGAAATCTGGGAGTGCTCGGTGAGGAGGCCAGGTTGGCAGGTCTTCCGATCGATGTGGTTCCTGTTTTCCCCACCAAGAGGATGAACCCCCTCGGGATGCTGCGGCTTGCCCGGTGGCTCCGTGAGCACGGGATCCAGGTGGTTCATGCCCAGTCCTATCACGATCAACTCTTCGGCGTGATTGCTGCGAAACTGGCTGGTATCCGATCAATCGTGCATCAGCAGAAGACCTTTCTGGAGCTCAAGGGAAGGAAGGGCTTTTTCATGCGGCATATCTACCGTTGGGCCGACCATGTGATCGCTCTCTCGGAGGAGACTCGGCGCGATCTGATCGCGGCTTTCGATCTCGATCCTAAGGAGGTTTCTGTCGTTCCGAATGCGATCGATCCCGCGGTTTTCCGTCCGGTTGAGGATAGGGTGGCGGTTCGCTCTGCTCTTGGACTCGATCCCAAGGAATTTCTAGCCGGTTCCGTGGCCTCGCTTCATCCGACCAAGAACCATCAGGCTACAATCGAGGCGATGGCTTTGCTTGCTCAGCGGGGAACTGCGCTGCCGAAGTTTATGCTTTTCGGTGAGGGACAGGACCGTCCGATTCTGGAGAAGGGAATTGAGAAAAATCAGCTGGGGGAGAATCTGATTCTGGCCGGGAGAAAGCGGCCCGTGGCCCCGTGGCTCCAGTCTCTGGATCTTTTTGTTCTTCCTTCCCACTGGGAGGGTCAGCCGCTAGCCCTGCTGCAGGCACTCGATTGCCGGATCCCCATTCTGGCGAGCCGCATAGAAGGCAACACCGCCTTGCTGAGCGAAGAGCATCCCGGTCTTTTTAAGCCGACCGATCATAGTACCTATGCGGATCTGCTAGAGCGGGCTTTTACCGATGAGGCCTTCAGGCAATCACTACTTGAGTTCCAAGAAAAGCTGCCAAGGCCATCATTGCCCAAATTGAGCCTGCAGCTCGCGGAGCTCTACACGCGGCTTGCCGCCAAGGCCTGAGCATTAAGCTCTCTCTGCAAGTATCGACCCCACGGCATCCGTTACCATGAGGACGCTGATTTCCTGCATGAGCTGTTCGCCGGGAAGCTTGTAACGATCGGTTTCAAGCATGGTGTCTTTGGAGCGAACGACGCGGTGGGAACATTTCCAAGGTTGGAACTGATACGCTGGCGGGTGACCGAAGAGGACAACGGAGGGGCACTGGACGGCCGAGGCAAGATGCATGGCCGCTGTATCGACGCCGACAAACAGGGAGGCCGATCCGAGCAGAGTCGCAAGCTGTGCCCAGGAGAGCTTCCCTTCCGTGGAGAGAACCCGGCCCTCAAAGCCTTCGCAGAGTATTGCGGCCTCCGCGACCTCACGTGGGCTCGGGCCACAGCTGATCATGACCTGCGGGAATCTTTTCAGGAGTGCGGCGATCACCTGCTTCCAGTGATCCAAAGGCCATGATTTGGAGGCCCAGCGGGTGGCCGCATGGACTACCGCATAGGAACCGGAGCTGGCGCCTTCAAGCGGGCCTTTAAGCGCGCCCTCCATTTGTGATGGCCGCATGGCTTCCCGCACAAAACGCATTGGAGGAGGCTCTTCTGGAAGCCCCAGTGTTTCCCGGACAGCGTTGTAGTCGCGGTGCACCTGATGCACCGGACCGTGGCCGGTCGTGATAAGTCGGTTGAAGCGTTTTTTCCAAGAGGTGGAGAGAGGGATTCCCTCAGGGCGCTCATAGCTGTTGGTGCAGCGGATCTTGGCGCGACTGGCCGTTGTCAGAATCCTACCCCTGTTGTTATCCCCCAACTCGAAGGCATAGTCGAAGCGCGTGCTGGCGATCTCGGCAAGCGTCAGGAGGTCTCTGCCAAAATCACTCCAGGTACGGCGTCCCTCCTCGGGTCGGGCTGTCGTGACGATCCTGTCTATCTCGGGGCATCCGGCCAGAATACCTTCGGTGCCGCGGCGTACGGCGACCCAGATCTCGGAATCCGGAAATTTTTCCTTGGTCGCAACGAGGGTCGGCGTGAGCAGAAGGTTATCGCCAATATGCAGTAGCTTCGTGAAAAGAATCCGCATCGGCTCGCCTGCTCTTGCCCCCTATTAGAGGGCGTGAACCGGGATCACGGTGACCGGCACGCGTGACTTATGCAGCACTGAAGTCACCACGCTTCCGCTGAAGAGTTGGTAGACCGCACCATGGCCGTGGGAGCCGAGGATAATCATCGTGGCTTGGGTCGACGCGGCTTGGTTCAGGATCTCATCGACCGGGAGTGAGACGACAGCCATGGTCTCGACAGTCAGCCCTTTGGCACGGAGTGGGACTGCGAACTGCTCCAGGCGCTCCTTGACCAGATTCAGGTCGGCGGGCTCCATCGGAATCGGCGCTGTAATCACATCCATAGCCGCACCCACCGGAACATAAGCGGCCACGGGCTCAACGACATTCAGGAGCACGAGGCGCGAGTTCATGGCGGTGGCCAGTTCAGCCGCACCATCCACGACTTTCTGGGAGATTGGGCTGAAATCAAGTGCTGTCAGGAGGGTTTTCATACGGCTTTAGCATGGAACGGCGGCGGTTGCCTTGCCAGTCAAATGCGCTTTCCTTAGAGTAAGCAAATGGATGATCTTTTCGGCAGTGCCGCTTCCCCTCGGCTGGGCGAGGAGGTTTCCCTGCCTGCCGATGCCCCTCTGGCGGCCCGGATGCGTCCTCGTACACTCGAGGAATATGTCGGTCAGAGCCACATTCTAGGTGAGGGGAAACTCCTGCGGCGTGCTATCGAAGCAGATCGCCTCTCCTCGGTGATCTTCTATGGTCCGCCCGGCACCGGAAAGACTAGCCTGGCTAAGGTGATTGCCAGTCGGACAAAGAGTCGCTTCATCGAATTGAGCGGAGTCGAGGGTTCGGTCGCCGATATCAGGAAGGCTGTCGGCATGGCTGCCATCGAGGCGCGGAATGGAGGGCGGACGCTGCTCTTCATCGACGAGATTCACCGCTTCAACAAGGCCCAGCAGGATGCCCTCCTTCCCGATGTGGAACGCGGAACGGTGCGCCTGATCGGGGCGACCACCCAGAACCCCTTCTTTTCGATCAACAGCCCGCTGGTCTCACGGTCCCAGATTTTCCAACTGCAATCCCTGACAGAAGAGGATCTGATTTGCCTACAGAAACGTGCGATAGCAGATCCGGAACGCGGGCTTGGAACGCTACCGATTGATCTCGCTGAGGATGCGGCCCGTCATCTGGCTACCGTTTCCGATGGCGATGCCCGCAAGTGTTTGAATGCTCTGGAGATTGCAGCCAGGACAACCCCTTTCGGTCCTGACGGCAGGATTCATATTACCCTGGAAGCCGCCTCCGAGAGCATCCAGAAGAAGGCCATTGTTTACGACGGGACGGGTGATGATCACTACGACACAATCAGTGCCTTCATCAAGAGCCTGCGGGGCAGCGACCCCGATGCCTCGCTTTACTGGCTGGCCAAGATGCTCCATGCTGGTGAGGAATTGCGCTTCATCACGCGGCGGCTCGTGATCTTCGCCAGTGAGGATGTGGGGCTTGCCGATCCTTTGGCGCTACCACTTGCTATTTCCGCTCAGCAGGCTGTTGAGTTTGTAGGCTTACCCGAGGCCCGGATCACGCTTGCTCATGCGACCGTCTATCTGGCGACCGCGCCTAAAAGCAACAGTGCCTATGCGGCATTGGGGAATGCTGAGAAGGATCTGGCTCAAGGGCGAACCTTAGAGGTTCCTACACACCTCCGCGACTCCCACTACAAGGGGGCCAAGTCGCTGGGCCACGGCGAGGGCTACAAATATGCCCATAATTACGAGGGAGGTTACATCCCCCAAGCCTTTCTTCCGGAAGGGCGATCCTATTACAAGCCGACTCGCCAAGGCGCCGAGTCGCGCATTGCCGACAGGTTGGAAATCTGGAAGCAGCAGTTTGAGGAAGCTGCAGTAAAGCAGAGAGCGAAAATTTAGGGCTCACAGGGATGAAGGGGATAAAGGAGATAAAGGAGATAAGAAAAAATCTGCGCAGAAAGATTCGTCCCTCCTATACCGAACTCCGATCCGCCTCCCTTTTTGTATCCCTTGCATCCCCTTTATCCCTGTGTGCCAACATGTCAGTCAGTTGTCTAGGGCATCAGAGAAACCCTTTGACTCCTAAGGGTATGGCTTCTAGCCTTCACGTCCGCCTTGGAACGCCATTATGCTGCGCCCTCTTGGGTGGCAAATTCTCCTAACTCCTTTTTATTCCATGGCTGACCAGCTTTCTTACGTATTCATCACTCCTGCCGCACTCCGCAAGGGTCGCGCTGGTGGCATTCTTGGCCGTTTGATTTCGCGCAGCGGACTCGAGCTTCATACCGGCCGCATTTTCGCTCTCTCCGCAAAGACTCTTGGAGAACTTGCTGCAACTCTTTCCGGGCAGGCCAAGACAGCAGCCTACCTGAAGGGGCTTTCTGCCGGTTCACAGAGTCTTGTGCTGGTTCTCAAGGGTGAGGATGCGGCCGCAAAAGTCGCCTCGATTGTCGGTAACGATGACTCCATGAACGGCCGTGGTGAGACGCTCCGCGACACCTTCGGGGATCTTGTGGAAAGCGCCGAGGAAGGTGGAAAGATTGTTTATTTCGAACCCGGTGTGATTGCTCCTGCTAGTGCAGCCGAGGCCGCCGCAGGACTCAAGCTTCTTGCTTCAGCTTCTGATTCCGAGGGTGGCATTCTCGATGCCGCCTCTACTTTCTCCGGATCAACCGAAAAGACCCTCGTGCTGATCAAGCCTGATAATTTCGCATTCCCAAACACCCGCCCGGGCGGGGTGATCGATCTCTTTGCCCGCACGGGATTGGCACTGGTTGGCTTCAAGCCTTTTCACCTGTCGGTGGCTCAAGGCGAAGAGTTCTACGGACCGGTCCTGGACTTCCTGGTTGAGAAGCTCCCCGATGGCCGTGCCCAGTGGGAGTCGATTATCGCCTTCATGTCCGGCAAGCGCCCCTCCGAGTGCACTCCTGAGGAGAAGACTCTCCCCGGCACCCAGCCCTGCGTTGCCCTGATCTATCAGGGACCGAACGCCGTGGCTAAGATCCGTGAGGCCCTTGGCTCCACGAATCCCGCCAACGCTGCCCATGGTACGATCCGCAAGGAGTTCGGTAGCACAATTATGATCAATGGCGCCCACGCCTCCGATTCCGTCGAGAATGTCGCCCGCGAGACCGGGATCATCCGTCTCGAGGAGAATGACTTCAAAACAAAGATCGCCGCCACTCTCTGATTTTCTTTAGTACCATTTTCACTAGCAACCCAACCACCCAACCCAACGCTTCCCATGGATCTCGCAACACGCGTCAGCGAACTCACTCCCTCCCTCACTCTCGCCATCGACAGCAAGGCCAAGGCCTTGCGCGCCGAGGGAGTCGATGTCTACAGCTTCGGAGCCGGAGAGCCTGATTTCGACACACCAGAGCATATCAAGGCGGCCGCTATCGAGGCCCTCAACGCCGGATTCACCAAGTACACCCCCAGCTCTGGAATGCCTGAGCTGCGCGCTGCGATAAGCGAGAAATTCAAGCGCGACAACGGACTCGACTACAAGCCGAGCGAGATCATCGTCAGCAATGGTGCCAAGCAGAGCTGCTTCAACGCCATCATGGCTGTCTGCGGCGAGGGAGATGAGGTAATCATTCCTGCGCCTTACTGGCTCAGCTATCCCGACATGGTCCGTCTTGCGGGTGCTGAGCCGATCATCGTCCAGACGACCCAGGAGAATGACTGGAAGATGACCCCCCAGCAGTTCGAGGAGGCGATGAGCCCCCGCACCAAGATGGTCATCATCAACTCCCCGGGCAATCCGACGGGTTCTGTCTACACCAAAGAAGAGCTTCGCGCTCTGGTCGAGGTAGCTGCCGAAGAGGAGATCACGATCCTTTCTGACGAGATCTACGAGAGCCTTACCTATGACGGTGCAGAGCATGTCTCCGTTGCTTCCCTCACGCCTGAGGCCAAGGATCTGACGATCACCGTTAACGGCTTCAGCAAGGCCTATGCGATGACGGGATGGCGTCTCGGTTACCTCGGTGCTCCCGAGAAGATCGCTAAGGCAATCGACTCCATGCAGAGCCACAGCACTTCGGGTCCCTGCTCCTTCGCCCAGAAGGGTGGCCTCGCCGCCCTCACCAGCAGCCAGCAGTGCGTCGCCGATATGCGCGAGGAGTTCAATATCCGCCGCGAGTACATGTTCGAACGCCTTTCCGCGATTCACAACGTCACAGCCGTGAAACCGAAGGGTGCCTTCTACATGCTGGCGAATATCTCCAAGCTCGGCATGACCTCCACGAACTTCGCCGACCGCCTGCTTAGCAAGGCTAATGTCGCCGTCGTCCCCGGCATCGCCTTCGGTTATGACCGCTTGGTCCGCCTCAGCTATGCAACCGGCCTTGATGTCATCAAGCCAGGGCTCGACCGCTTCGAGGACTTCTGCAAGACCCTCTAAGTTTCGACTATTGGTTTCACGGGGAATCCCCGACCAAACCATGACTTCCCGAAAGGCCATCCGCTCCCAAAGTGTGGATGGCCTTTCTGATTATTTGGAAAAGCAGCGCCAGCTTATCGAGAAAGCGCTCGTTGGGGTTTTGCCCGCGGCTTCCTCTCGACCAATCACCATTCACGCGGCGATGCGCTACAGCTTACTTGGAGGAGGCAAGAGGCTGCGTCCCCTCCTTGTGCTGGCCGCAGCGGAAGCCATTGGCTCCGAAAGAGCCAAGGATCTCCCCTCCGTGCTTCCAGCAGCGTGTGCTGTGGAACTGATTCACACCTACTCCCTGATTCACGATGATCTTCCCTGCATGGATGACGATGACCTCCGTCGCGGACGCCCGACCTCGCATAAGGTCTACGGCGAAGGGGTCGCCGTGCTTGCGGGTGATGCACTCTTGACCCGGGCTTTTGCCCTTCTTTCCGAGATCACTCCTGCCAAACGCTATCCCCTTTCGCTTCTTCTCCAAGAGACTGCAATGGCCGCGGGAAGTCTCCAGTTGATCGCGGGACAGGTCGCCGACCTTGAGGCAGAGGGAAGAAAGCTGAAGATCGCTGATGTGCGCTTCATTCATGAGCGAAAGACAGCGGCCATGATCGTGCTTTCGCTCCGCTTGGGTGCCATGATCGCGGGAGCGTCGCCCAGACAACTCGAGGCCCTCACCGACTTCGGAAACTCGCTCGGCCTCGCCTTCCAGATTCTCGACGACATCCTCGATGTGACGGCGACAAGCGAGCAGCTTGGCAAGAGCGCTGGGAAAGATCTCAAGGCTTCCAAGGCTACCTACCCCGCCGTGATCGGACTGGAGGCCTCGCGTAAGGAGGCCGTGAAACAGACCCGTGCTGCCCTACGGGCACTGGATCCACTGGGTGCGCATGGGGGACGACTCCGCGAACTCGGGGAGTGGCTGCTCAAACGACAGGGCTAAGGAAGCAGGTTTCCCGCAGAGGCGCTGAGACGCAGAGGATTGGGAAAATTATTTCGGCTGGAGAAGACGGTTCTTCACATCTTGCGGCAGCGAGGAGGAATTGATCCATTGGGTTGCTGCTGCAGAGTCGTTCTTCATCCAGGTTCTCACGACGTTTTGCTGTGCCATGGAACGCTGGCTGGGATCCGTGATCCCCGAGGCCAGAGCCATGCCTGACTGAGGATCATTCCGGGCGATGTTTATGCTCAGGTTCGACGCCGCTTGATCTTTGGATTTTCCTGCGGGCAGGGATTGGACAAAAGTAGCGGCTCCTTGGGGATCGCTTCGCATCATTGAAGAGGCAATGCCGGTTGTGGCCTTCATGCGACCGGGAGATCCCTCCGGGAGGGAGTTGAGCATGCTCATCGCCGTCTGCCGGTCGTTGGAGTAGAGACTGCCGATGAGGTTGCCCACAACCTGACCCTTGATTTGTGGATCAGTCAGGGAGTTAAACCACGCCAAAGCACCCTGGGGATCATTCCTCACCCATTGTGATGCCAGATTGCTGATCTGATTGTTCTTGTTGTCGCTTGGTGGGAGATTCACCGCGTAGCCGATAGCACCTTGCGGGTCGTTTTGAGCCATTTGGAAAAGGATGGATTGAATGCTATTATCCCGGGCGTTACCCGCCGGGAGCGACTGGGCCAGATCCAATGCGCCCTTAGGATCATTCTGTGACATGTATTGGATCACTCCTTCGAGAACCTGAGACTTGATCTGGGGATCCCTCTGCTGGTTGGCCCAGGCGAGGGCACCCTGCGGATCGTTTCCCGCCCACTGGGCCGCCATGTCGCTGATTTGGTTGTTCCTGTTGTCGCTAGGCGGGAGATTCAACGCGTAGCCCAGCGCGCCCTGAGGATCGCTTTGGGCCATTTGAAAGAGAGCCGATTGGATGCTGTTTTCCCGCGCATTGCCGGCCGGGAGCGACTGGGCCAACTCCAACGCGCCCTTGGGATCATTCTGTGACATGGATTGGATTACTCCTTTGAGGATCAGGGACTTCGCTTGGGTATCGCTCTGCTGGTTGGCCCAGGCGACAGCAGCTTTCGGATCGTTTCGGGCCCAAGAGGATCCGATTTGAGTTAGGGACTGGTCGAGTTGCTTTCCGGAAGGGATCTGGTCGAGCAGGGTAATTGCCCGGGCCGGATCCTTCTGGGAAAGCGTGTTGAGCAAAGACTGTAACGCACGGTTCTTCTTGGCACCCGCGGGGAGTTGGGTGACATAGGCAATCGCCGCATCGGCGTCTTTGGATGCCCAGGAGTTGATAGCCATGGCGAGAGCCCCGTCCCGCTCTACGCCAGGAAGTGAGGAAGACAATTCCACGGCTGCTGCCGGATCCCTCTGGGCCAATCCAAAGGCGAGGGATTGCAGGAGCTGATTCCGCAGTGCTCCGGGCGGCAGGGTTTCCACCCAGGCTTTTGCCGCAGGAAAATCCTTCGCGCCCCAGGAACCCACCACGGAACTGATGGCCTGCTGCTTTTCCATCCCGTTTTGGAGCCCCTGTGCATAGGCGAGTGCGGCGTTAGGATCGCTCTCGGCCCATCGGGAGAGGAGCATCATCCTCAGTTGCATCCGCTCTTGTGAATCCTTCATGGCCTCGACCTCGGAGAGAGCTTGGCCTATCCGGGCGGGAGCGAGTGACTGAACGGCCTCATTCCAAGTAGCAAAACGCTTCATCAGATTTCCCTCCGACTTCGATGTCATGATGCTTTCCATGAACCCCAGCCCCGAAGAAGTTGCATTGGTTGCGACTGCCTCCCTGTCAGCCGTGGCAAGATTGATCGTCTTGTTATTTTCGTGGGTACCAGACCCCGGCGGTGGAACGGATGCTTCGGATCGGGGAGCCGCCGGGGATGTTATGGGCGAGGATTTCGCGTAACGGAAACCGGCAACGCCACCGACGGTGGCTCCCGCTCCGAAAAGCAGGATCGCAAGGAGGATCTGAAGGGGGTTCATGGAGGTAAGGAATTTTCGATACATAGCCCTTTCCGTGCAAAAGACAAGTTCCCCATCCTACTCTTCCTAATTGATGGCATCCGCCACCCGGCGGACGGTGCCACCCCTTCGGGGCTAACTTCGTCAGTCTTCCGCGCTCGTTCCCACGAGCTTGGTTGACTAACAGCCTTCAGCCTAAACCCCTCTCTTCCTCCCCCCATGACTGAAGGCTGGCTCTCAGCCCCCTAATCAGGGAAGATCCTGCACCCATCTATGGCTTTCACCGATAAATTTTTCCGCCAGCTGGTCCTTGAAGCCTTTTCACGGGCTCGACGTGGTGAGCTCAAGCTGACGATGCCCGGCGGATCGCGCCGTCTTTTCGGGGGCCTGGGAAAAGAACTTCAGGCTGAACTGGTAGTTCGGGACGAAAACTTCTACCGCCGGTGCGTTCTCTTCGGACCGATCGGGTTTGCCGAATCCTTCCTCGCCGGGGAATGGCAGACGGAGGACCTAACCCGGACGCTATCCTGGTTTATCCTGAATGGTGATTACCTTGCCGGAATCAAGACCCGGGAATCCCGCAAGCCGGGTGCCTTCGATCTACTCGGGATGATCAACCGCATCGGGCATGCGCTCCGTCCCAACAGCAAGAGTAAGAGTCGCGACAATATCAGCGAGCATTACGATCTGGGGAACGATTTTTTCAGTCTCTGGCTCGATCCGACGATGACCTACTCGTCCGCATACTTTGATCCCCCAAATCTCACTATGGAGGAGGCTCAGCGCAAGAAATGGGACCAACTCTGCCGGAAACTACAACTCAACTCCCATGATGTGGTCCTGGAGATCGGCTGTGGTTGGGGAGGTTTTGCCATCCATGCGGCCAAAAACTACGGGTGTCGCGTCACAGCGGCTACGATCAGCGAGGAGCAATTCCGTGAAGCCGCCGTGAGGGTTGAGGCCGCGGGTGTAGACGATCTTGTGGAGGTGATCTTCTGTGACTATCGAGATCTTTCCGGACGCTTTGATAAAATCGTCTCGATCGAAATGCTCGAAGCCGTCGGTGACCGTTATGCCGAGACCTTCTTCGGGAAGGTCTCCGAACTGCTCGCTCCCAGAGGGTTGGTCGGCATTCAGACGATTCTCTGCCCTGATAATCAGTTCCCGATCCTTCGGGATGGGGTCGACTTCATCCAGAAGCATATTTTCCCAGGCTCCCTTCTGCTCTCGATGCGCCGTATCACCGAGGCGCTGAATGCTACCGGCGACCTGAATCTCCTGGATTATGAGGATATGACGCCCTCTTATGCGCGGACGCTGAAGGAGTGGAGGGAGGCTTTTGTGAAGGTACTCCCCAAGGTCAAAGCTCAGGGATACGACGAGGCTTTTATCCGCAAGTGGCTCTACTACCTCTGCTACTGCGAGGCCGGATTCGGCACCCGTCATATTGCAGTAGCTCAGATTGTTTACACGCGCCCGGACAACATTGACATCCATTCCCCTGCTTATGATCTGGGTCATCACCGGGAGCGGCCGATCCCGCAGAGTCGTTAGTCGCTTTCGGGTTTATGAGTTTGATGAGCGGTTTTCAGCTTTTTTTGACGGGACTTGGTCTTGTGAGTCTCCTCATGGTTGTGGTCTGGGTCATAGCAGTTCGCATCAAGAATGCGGGGATCGTGGATATTGCATGGGCTATGGGGTTTGTTCCACTGGCTCTGCTTTACAGGTTGTTTGGGGATGGTGATCCAAAGCGACAGAACCTGATCACCTTGATGGTTGTGGTCTGGAGTATCCGGCTGGGTATCCATCTCTGGAAAAGAGTGATGGGCCATCATCCTGAGGAGGATGGCCGTTACCGTGAACTGCGCCGTGCCGTTGCGGGTCACGAGAATTTCTTCTTCTTCTGGTTCTTTCAAGCGCAGGCCTTGCTCTTGGCTTTGTTGAGTATTCCGATCCTACTGGCGAATTTCGACACGCGCATCCAATTGGGCTGGTGTGATCTCCTCGGAGTTTCAGTTTGGTTGATCGCTATTTGCGGAGAATCCTTGGCCGATCGGCAACTGGATGCCTTCAAGGCGGATCCTGCAAACGGGGGCAAGGTTTGCGAATCGGGGCTCTGGTATTATTCAAGGCATCCCAATTATTTTTTCGAATGGCTAATCTGGGTTGCTTTCTTCCTGTTCGCTTTCCCGGCCCCTTGGGGCTGGACTATGTTCTTCGCTCCGGCCCTGATGCTCTTTTTTCTCCTACGCGTCACTGGCATTCCCTACACTGAACAGCAGTCTCTTCGTTCCCGAGGAGAGGCGTACCGCCGGTACCAGCAGAGCACGAGTGCTTTTGTTCCGTGGTTTAAGAGAAAAAATGTGGCATAACCCCCCTTTCCGATTTTGAAATGAGCAGTCTCGACTCCCTCCTCGCCCATGGCCTCGTTCCCGATGCTCTTGTTCGTTCCGGTATACGCCGTCTCCTAGCAGCCAAGCTCAGGGAAGAGGGATGCGGTGACTTGGAAGAGAGGGATGCCCGGTTCGAGGCTTTTCGCGCTGGGCTGGATGCTTCTCCGATCGCGATCAATACTGTCGATGCTAACGAGCAGCATTATCAGGTTCCGACCGAGTTTTACCTCAACGTCCTCGGCCCCAGGCTGAAGTACAGCAGCGGGTATTGGCCGACCGCCACCACGACCTTTGCCGAGTCCGAGGAGGCGATGCTGGATCTCACCTGTCAGCGCGCGGAACTCCAAGACGGGCAGAAGATCCTCGAACTTGGATGCGGTTGGGGCTCCCTGACTCTCTGGATGGCGGAGCATTATCCCAACTCTTCCATCACTGCCGTTTCCAACTCCTACACGCAGCGCCTCCACATCGAGGCTGAAGCCCATCGTCGTGAACTCTTCAATGTACGGATCATTACGGCGGACATGAATACTTTTTCGCCCCCCGAGCCCGGCACCTATGATCGCGCCGTTTCGGTGGAGATGTTCGAGCACATGAAGAACTACCGCGAGCTGATGAAACGGATTGCCGGATGGCTGAAGCCGGAGGGTAAGCTCTTTGTGCATATCTTCACTCATCGGGACTATTCCTATCACTTTGAGGGCAAGGACCCCTCTGACTGGATCACCCGCTATTTCTTCTCGGGAGGGACCATGCCCTCGCATAATCTACTTCTCTACTTTCAGGATGACCTGAAAATCGAGCGTCACTGGAAGGTTAACGGCACTCATTATGCCCGGACTTCTGAAGCTTGGTTGCGGTCCATGGATGAGAATCGGAAGGTAATCATGCCGATTTTGGAAAAAACCTACGGGCGAGCCGAGACTGCCAAGTGGCGTGCCTATTGGCGCACTTTCTTTATGTCCTGTGCCGAGCTCTGGGGCTACCGGGGGGGGGAGGAGTGGATCGTCTCGCACTACCTCTTCACGAAGTGAAAAGAGGATTGGAAACCTGAAGGCTGAGACCTGAAGAAGAAATCCCAAAGCGATCCGCTTACTAACTTTCCCAATCAGCGAAACTCAAGGTACAAGATAACCCAAAGTTGGATCCTTTTCTCCTGATTGCATTTCGTTCAGGTTTCAGGTTTCAAGCTTCACCTTTCTCTTCATGCGCATTCTTATCCTGACCGCTGGATTTGGCGAAGGCCACAACACCGCCTCTCACTGTCTAGCCGAGGCTCTACGCGAGCATCCCGAAGTCGAGGCAAGGGTGGTGGATGTCTACCAAGAGACCATGCCTCGGATCACTAAAGTCCTCCAGTCGGGCTACGGACTTGCCATTAACAAATTCCCCTTTGTCTGGAGTGCCATTTTTTCCCTGCTTGAAACACCGGGCAATCTTGAAGCAACCCTGTTGCTTGCCGGCAACCTCCGCGAAACACTCCGTCGGATTGTCGAGGAGTTCAAGCCGGATACGATTGTCTCCACCTACCCTCTTTACGCATTCCTCCTGAGGGAACTTCGGAAGCGCGGTCATGCACCGTCGAAGGTTCGCCTGCTAACAGTTGTCACCGATTCCATTGCCATCAACAGTTCCTGGTACCGCGCTGGCAGCGAGGGTTTCATTGTGGCCGATAAGGAAACTTCCCAAGTTCTGGAGCGCGGCGGCGTCGATCCGGGGATTATTCAGGTGCTCGGATTTCCGGTGTCGCCTCGGATCGCCGCACTACAGCCGCTGGAACCTACGATTCAGGGATCCATCAAGCTCTTGTATTTCCCCTCCTCACGCGTCGCGCATACTCTCGCGGTAATCAGGAAGTTGCAGGAGCTTCCTGGCATGGAACTGACAGTCGTAACGGGAAGGCTACAGACACTGCATGCCGCGATCGAAGCCTCCGGGCTGATCGATGGAGTTCAGAACCACCTGATCGGCTGGACCAATCAGGTGCCTGAATTGCTCTGCTCTCATCATCTCTATATTGGTAAGGCTGGGGGAGCCATCGTTCAGGAGGCGATCGGAACTAGCTGTCCGATCCTAGTGAGCCATGTTGTCCCCGGCCAGGAAGAGGGGAACATCGAAATGATTGAACGTCATGATATCGGCCGCTTGGCTGCCCATTATCCTGAAGCAATCGCCGCCTCGGTTGAGGAGATTTTTGCGAATGATGGTGTCACCTGGAAGAGGTGGAAGAAAAACATCAGCTCCATCTCCAAGCCCTCATCGAGCCGGGATATAGCCTCATTTATCCTAAAATACGCGGTTTCCAAAAACTAAACGGCTCCCACGCCTCCTTTCTTACTGGGCGGAGGAGGGCTTGCTCAGGAGCTGCGCAAAAAAGGGAGAGTTGTTCCAAGTGGTGACCGAGACTCCGCCCGCTGGGATCCAGCCCTTGGAGAGATGCAGCTGCAGGTCATCGTTAAAAGGCTGTTTGTATCCAGAAATCATCTTGTACCGGAGCAATGGAGCTTCCGCCGCTATCTGTTGAGAGGTTGCGGAGCCATTGTCCGGTGCCGCATGGAGTTGAGCCGGCAGGGATGCAAGGAGGAGCAGGATGACGAGGATGGAGGTTGTGATCTTCATGTCAGCGGTAGGGCATCAGGAGGTGAGGATGATTTCTAAAATAAATCGGGATAACGCGTCCGAGCCAGCCCCGTTGTGCGGGCATAGATCTCGGCGGCCCGTTCGCCGGAAAGCGCACGCTCCACGATTTCACGGCAGGCGGTCACATCCAGGCTGCGGATCGCTTTTTTGACGCGTGGAACGAGAGCGGCACTGGCGCTGAGTTCATCAATCCCAAGACCCACGAGCAGAGGGGTGAATTCGATGTCGCCGGCCAGCTCGCCACAGACACCGACCCAGATGCCTGCGGCATGGGCGCCGTCCACAATGGTTTTAAGGATACGGACGACGGCGGGGTTCGAGGGGTCATGGAGATGGGCGATCCTCTCGTTGCCACGATCGACGGCCATCAGATACTGGAGGAGGTCGTTGGTCCCGATGCTGAAGAACTGTACCTCGTGGGCTAGCACATCGGCCATGAGGGCCGCGCTGGGCACTTCGATCATGATGCCTAGCTCGATGTCTTTCTTGTGGGGCACTCCTTGGATAGTGAGCTCTTGAGCTGCTTCGGCAAGAAGCACCTTGGCATGGAATAGCTCCTCAATGCCCGAGATCATGGGAAACATCATCTTGAGGTTTCCATGGACGCCGGCCCGCAAGATGGCGCGCAGCTGGGTTTTGAAGATTTCGGGATTGTTCAGGCAGAAGCGGATGGCCCTGCAGCCCAAGAAAGGGTTCTGCTCATGTCCGAGATCCAGGCATTCCGTCGGTTTATCCCCTCCAATGTCGAGTGTCCGGATGATTACTGGCTGGGGATTGATCTTCTCAGCTACCCGGCGGTAAACAGCATACTGCTCTTCCTCGTCAGGGGGGGTTGTGCGGTTAAAATAAAGAAACTCCGTGCGGTAGAGACCGATACCGTCGGCACCACATGCTTCCACCTCGTCCAGTTCCTCAGGGAGTTCGATGTTCGCCGCAAGCACGATATGACGACCGTCGAGTGTGGTCGAATCACTCTCCCTGAGAACTTCCAGCCCTTCCTCGACAAGCTCTTTTTCCTCCGCGATCGCCTGGTAAGTGAGATGGGTGGAAGGAGCGGGGTTGAGGAAGATCTTTCCGCTGTAGCCGTCGATCAGAATGAGGCTTCCGTTTTCCAGTTCGGTGCAGATGCCCTCAAGTCCCACAATGGCAGGAATGCCCAACGATCTCGCCATGATCGCCACATGGGATGTCTTACTCCCCTTTTCCGTGATGAAACCCGCAACATTATCCCGATTTAGGGTGGCTGTATCTGAGGGAGTGAGCTCATCGGCCACGATGATGTGATTCCTGTCGTGTCCTGCCAGTCTTTGCCCCGATTTGCCTAACAGGTGACGGATCACTCGCCGAGCGACATCCTCCAGATCAATGGCCCTCTCCCTGAGATAGGGATCGTCGATGGCTGAAAGCGTCTTGATGAATTTATGGATGACGCCTTGGAAAACAAATTCGGCATTATGCTTTTCCTTCCGGACCCCCTTGATCACTTCATCGATCAGGGAGGGGTCTTCCAAAACCATGAGGTGGGCATCGAAGATCCCTGCGTCGCTTGCCCCTGCTGAATGGGCAAGTCGTTCCTGAAGCTCGAGAATCTCCTTTCGCGTTGCAAGCAAAGCTCCCTCAAA
This sequence comes from Chthoniobacterales bacterium, assembly GCA_026461395.1. Classification (GTDB taxonomy): domain Bacteria; phylum Verrucomicrobiota; class Verrucomicrobiia; order Chthoniobacterales; family UBA6821; genus UBA6821. The sequence goes on from JAPJNA010000078.1 coordinate 18,358, forward strand.
GCGAGCGACTTCCGCATCCAATTCGTGATCCTGAAGATCGCGGAAAGGGATCGATTCCTCCTCCTGAAAATGGATAAGAACCTTTCCCTCGGCAATTCCAGGAGCAACGGCCGTACCCTGAAAAACGCGCTCCTCTCCAGAGGGAGGGGAGGTCTCAGGTTGCAGATTTTTCTTGGATGAGCGTATACCCACGGAATGTGGTTATAGAAGAGTGACCTTCGGGTCAAAGATGGAATGCAGTCTTGATTTAGGGATTGTCGTCAAGCCTCGTCCCGGGCTGGCACCTCGATCGCCTCACAGATGTCGCGCCAACCGGTAAAGTTCCATGCATTGGGGAAATCCTTGCACTGCTGGGGCTTCGCCTTCTGGATCGAGCATTCATTTCCTTTCAGGAAAAAACAGGCTCCATCCTCCCGATCGATTAGTGCCAATCCCCCTCTATTGGGACGGAGTCGTGTGTACTGCTGGATGAAGATATCTTCGTCCATGCCTAGATAGTTCGCTATCGCGCCGATTTCCTGTTCGGTCACCCGGACAAATCCTGGCCATCGGCAGCAGGCCGTGCAGCGTTGGCAGAGGTAGGTGGGAGGCATGGAGAAAAGGATGAATTATGAATTATGAATTATGAAGGACTGAATCTATCATTTCTCCTATGAAGGTTCTTATCCTTGGTTCCAACGGTCGTCTTGGGTCCGCTCTTGCTCGCCGCTGGAAATCACTTCCCGATGTTAATGTGGTGGCCTTGACCCGAGTGGATATCGATCTTACCGATCCCGTTCTGGCTGAAGCTGGTCTGGCATCTCATGAGTTCGGGGCGGGTGACGTGGTTGTGAACAGCGCCGCCGCCACGGATGTCGATGGTTGTGAGAGGGATCGGGAGGGGGCCGCTAGGATCAATGCCGATTCACCTGGACGCCTTGCCCGTCTCTGCGCGGCACGGGGTGCCCGACTGATTCACATCGGAACGGACTATGTCTTCGATGGATCTCTCGAACGTCCTTACACCGAAGAGGATGATCCGAAACCTCTCAGTCACTACGGCCTCACCAAACTGGAGGGAGATCGCGAGGTGTTGGCGGCATCGCCCTTGCACTGTGTCGTGCGTGTCTCCTGGGTCTTTGGCCCCGACAAGCCGAGCTTTGTCGATGCCATCGTGAAGCGTGCCCTCACCTCTCCGGAAGCGGCCGCCATCCATGACAAAACTTCTGCTCCCAGTTACACCGAGGACATGGCGGTCTGGCTTGCCGAGTTTCTAAAAATTACTGTGCCAGGGGGCCTCTATCATCTCTGCAATAGCGGCACCTGCTCCTGGCGCGACTACGGGGAGAATGCCCTCGAATGCGCCAAGCAAAACGGCATTCCCGTTCTTACCACGACAGTGGCCCCACTGAAGCTCTCCGACATGAAGGCCTTCATTGCCGAACGCCCCCCCCGCACAGCTCTCGACACATCGAAATTCACACGTGTCACCGGTATCACGCCGCGACCTTGGCAAGAAGCGGTGGCTGAGTATTTTTCGACCTGGAAAGTCTGACAAAAGTGATGCAGATCGGACTGGATAGCTTTGTCGCCACATTGTCCGATCCTGTGACGGGAGCGATGGTCGATCCGGTCATTCGACTCAGAAATCTGCTAGAGGAAGTGGAGACAGCTGACCGGGTTGGACTTGATATCTTCGGGATAGGGGAACATCACCGCGGGGAGTTTCTTGATTCTGCGCCGGTTGTTCTTCTGGCTGCGGCGGCAGCTAGGACCCAAAGGATCCGGCTGGTAAGTGCCGTGACCGTACTGAGCGCCGCCGACCCAGTGCGGGTCTTTCAGGAATTTGCCACGCTTGATCTGATCTCGGGAGGTCGGGCGGAGATTGTTGCCGGACGTGGCTCCTTCACCGAGGCCTATCCGCTCTTCGGGCTCGACCTCAGAGACTACGATTCCCTTTTCGACGAGAAGCTCCGTTTGCTACTAGAGATCCGCGCGAACGAACGCGTCACCTGGTCGGGAAAGCACAGGCCGCCGCTCCGGGATCAGGAAATCCACCCCCGTCCTCTTCAGAATCCACTTCCCATCTGGGTGGGTGTGGGAGGTTCTCCTGAGTCAGTGATCCGCGCCGGTTCGCTCGGTCTACCGCTGATGATCGCAATCATCGGGGGGCAGCCGGACCGTTTCCGTCCGTTGGTCGATCTCTACCGTGAGGCTGGCGCCATGTCTGGCCATGCACCCGAGAAGCTCAAGGTCGGCATCCATGCCCTTGGCTCCTTCGCGGGGACGACGCAGGAGGCCCGTGATGACTACTTCCCCGGCTACGAGCGGATGTTCGGTCAGATCGGGAAGGAACGCGGCTGGCCCGCGATCCAACGTTCCCATTTTGATGCTCTCTGTGATAGGGAAGGGGCGCTCATCATCGGTGATGCCCGAGAGGGAGTGGAGAAGATCCTCCATTACAACAAGGTGCTCGGCGGTATCGACCGAATCACAATTCAGATGAGCCCGGGCACGCTCCCCCATGAGAAAGCGTTAAACGCCATTCAGATTCTTGGTGAACAGGTTGCCCCTGCTGTTAGAGAGAAGCTTGGGAAGCTAGCAACTTAGGAACCACCTCAGTGGTTCTACGGATGCCTTTTACTTGCCCGAATTCACCCAATCAATAAAGCCCTTCGGGCCGCCCTGGATGTAACCGCTCTGTTGCTTGATCACTTTTCCATCAGGGGAGAGTAGAACGATAGTCGGAAAACCCTGCACCTGATACTGCTCCTGAAGAGATGAGTTCTGCATTTTCACGGTATTGGAAAGGGTTTTTCCCTGCGGAAAGTCCACTTCTACGAGCACGAGGTTCTTGTCGGCGTACTCCTTGAAAGCAGGTTGATCAAAGGTCTCTTTTTTCAAGCGTATGCACCATCGGCACCAGTCGCTGCCCGTGAAATCAAGCAGGACCTTCTTGTTTTCCTTGGCTGCTGTTGCGAGAGCTTCTTTGTAATTGTCTCCCCATCCGCTTGCAAAGACTGGCGTTGCAAGGAGGACGGCAGAGAGGGCAAGGAGGAGGAAACGAGGGATCTTCATGTCTTCTCAATGTAGCATAAACTTCTCGGGAGCAATCAGAAAGTCGGTCTTAAAGTCTCCGGTCAACCTGCCACTGGGGAGAAATCTCCACATTGACGGAGCTTTGCTCGCCTGCCAGAAGATGGTGCAGGGCGGCGAAGGCGATCATGGCGGCATTATCCGTGGCAAGCTCCGGAGCGGGGAGATGCAATCTCCATCCCTTGGAATTGCAGAGATCCTGAAGTCCCCGCCGCAGGGCACTGTTAGCGGCAACGCCGCCGGAGACGGCGACTTCATGCAGCCCCGTGAGCTCCATTGCCCGTGTGGTTTTTTCCAAGAGTACTCCCACGATAGCCTTCCGTATGGAGGCGCAGAGATCGGCTAAGTCTCCTGGCTCCTTGGCAAGTGAGGGATACTTTTCCAGAAAATAACGAACCGAGGTCTTGAGGCCGCTAAAGCTGAAATCGAGATTTCCTTTTTCCATCAGGGCTTTGGGAAACTCATGGCGATCGGGATTCCCCTGTTCCGCCAGACGATCAATCTCGATCCCGCCCGGGTAGGGAAGTCCGAGCAGCTTTGCCGTTTTGTCAAAGGCCTCACCTGCTGCATCATCCAATGTCCTGCCCAGTACAGTGTAGTCACCGGCAGATTTGACACGGGTCAGTTGCGTGTGGCCGCCGCTCACCAGCAGGGCGAGATGATCCGGGATCTCCTCGGCTCCAAGAAAGGGAGAGAGGAGGTGCCCTTCCAGATGATTGAGAGCAAGGTAGGGAATACCTAAGGCGAGCGAGAAACCCTTCGCGTAGGAGGCTCCGACAAGCAATGCGGGAGCAAGCCCCGGTCCCGAGGTGGCCACGATTGCCCCCAGTTCCGTTGCTGGAACACCTGCCTCATCCAGCGCACGTCGAACCAGGGGATCGACCGCCAGAAGATGATTGCGCGACGCCACCTCAGGCACAACACCGCCGAAGCGCGCATGCTCCTCGGCCTGCGAAGCGATCAGGCTGGAGAGGATAATGCCTGGAGCCCTCAGAACTGCGACGGCCGTCTCATCGCATGAGGACTCGATCGCAAGGATGGGAGCTAAGGACGGCATGATCGCAGAAAGAGATATTGAATATGGAAATCAGGAACTCACGAATAGGAGAAACCTTTGGAATGTGTTTAGCCACAAGATGCGCAAAAATCACATAAAGAGTCACCGCGGCATCCTTTTTCCCTGTGCCTTTTGTGTTTTCTGTGGCCTTCATGGTCCCCTCACTTTTCCTGTCTTCCTGAGTTCCAAATGATTTATTTCGGATGCCTTTTTGAATCAGGAAGGGAGGAGATGCTGATTCCATGTCGCAAGAAGATCTTCCGGGGATTCCCGCATTAGGTGTTCCGCCATTCCTAATTCCGTGATCAGTGAAACTGCTACCGCATTCCGGTCGAGCGGGTGTTCGCAGAGCATGGCAAGCGAGCAGGCACGATCCCGGAGCTCTTCGGGGAAGTCCTCACGGGAATGATTTACATTCAGTCCAATCCCGACAACGGCGAAGGGATCTCTGCCAATGCGGGTTTCAACCAAGATGCCTGCTGCCTTTTGTCCATTGATCAGGACATCGTTGGGAGACTTGATGGCGTATCCGGAAATGCCAAGACCCTGAATCGTCTCCACAAGGGCGACTGCCGCGAACGCCGACAGTAAGGGAATCGTGGCATCATTGATCGGAAGGCGTAGCAGCAAAGAAAACCAGAGCCCCAGTCCCGGAGCCGAGGACCAGGGGCGGCGGAACTGTCCGCGCCCAGTCGTCTGACGTTCGGCAAACAGAAGTGTGCCCGCCGGAGCTTTCTCCTCCCCCATCAGGAGCAGATCATCGTTGCTGGAGGTTGTTTCCGATAGGACATGAACCGGAATATTCCAAGGGGAAGCAGTTGTTAGTGCTACCTCATCCAGCGGGATGAAGGAGAAGGATTCAGGCGGCATGCCCGAGCTCCAGCGAGAGATCGGCATTCGGAGCCGAATGGGTGAGAGCTCCTACGGAGATGCGATCCACGCCCGTATCGGCAATGGCCCTTAGCGTCTCCAAGGTGATGCCTCCGCTGGCCTCGAGAAGCACGCCGGGGGAGAGGTTATTTCTGAGGGCTACAGCCTTTCGCATCATGCCTGTGTCCATGTTATCGAGCAGGATCACATCGATCCCCTTCATGCCGAGCAGGCTCTCCGTTTGGTCCAATGTGTCGGCCTCGATCTCAATCGGAAGGCCGGGATGCTCGCCGCGAAGTTTGGAGATGACTCCGGGCAGCGCCTCCAAGGAGCCGAGTGCGGCGAGATGGTTGTCCTTGACCAGTACGGCATCGTACAGGCCCATCCGGTGATTGGTGCAACCGCCGGCCTTAACGGCCTGCTTCTCGAGCAGTCGCCAGCCGGGTGTCGTCTTCCGGGTGTCGAGAAGGGTCACCTTACTTTCTTTCACCACATCGGCATAGCATCTGGAAAGCGTCGCCACACCGCAGAGTCGCCCCAGGAAATTCAGGGCCGTCCGTTCTCCTGACAGGATTGAGCGGGTGGAGCCCTTCAACTCCATCAGCGAATCTCCTTTGGCCAACCGGTCCCCCTCGGCGCAGCAAAGAGTCACTTCAAGTTGAGAATCTATTTGTCGGAAGACTTCCGTCGCGGTCAAGAGCCCCGAGGCGACACACTCCTCGCGTGCGACGATCCGGGCTAGTGAGACGGACTCTGCAGGAATAAAAGCCTGTGAGGTGATGTCGCCGTGCTCTCCCAGATCCTCTGTCAGTGCTAGGTTTATCAGGTTGAGATCGCCGCGAAGGCCGGATTCAGAATACCCGGAGATCATTGGAGTTTGGCTTTTGACTTTCGTCTACAGGAGATTGGGTTGGATGGGCTCCGGAGCCTTTTCATGTGAGGCTGGCAGCTTGAGCAGAGCGCGCTGCCACGGCAGGAGAATGGCCGCCGAGGGATCCGCCGCCACGGCTTCAAGGGCTGCCTTCGGGGCGATGATAGAGGGATCGAGATCAACATCGCGCGCCACCTTATCGCGAAAATCACGCAGATGATTAAACCTGTCGATCTGCTCCTTCGAGACGCGGGTGCGAACACCGCGTATCACCTTGGGCCATTCGGATTCGGGCAGAGCCAGCGCCGCCTCGAGGGTCTCCTCCATTCGATCGGCGCGGGGCTGCGGGATGCGGGGACGTGAAAATCCGCTTCCTCTGGAGGCGTCGTCCGCGAGTCGGAGCAGACTGTCATTGGAGAGAACATGAAAGGCAGGTCGATCCCACTGCCTGGCCTCGGAATCCCGCCAGTGCCAGAGAGCTTTTAGGATCGCCCAGCCCCGCTGAGAGAGAGCAGCGTAGCCAGTGATGCGCCAGAGATTCTCCTCGTCGCGCAAGCGGGTTTCACGCGTTCCCCTAACCATCCGATCACGCGACTGCTCATACCACTCGGTACGGTTGAGCTCTTTGAGGCGGTCGGCGAGGATGCTGGCCAGCTGCGAAAGAAAACGTACATCGTTCAAGGCATACTCTGCCATCTGGTCGGAGAGAGGGCGCTGTGCCCAGTTCGCCTTGCGCGAGGCCTTCGAGAGGGTGATTCCAAAATACTTTTCCACGAGTCCTGCCAAACCTAGCTGAGGTTCACCGCAAATCCTGGCCGCGATCATGGTGTCAAAGATGTTTTTATCGGGGAAGTCGCCGGACCGGCGAAGCAGTCGCAGGTCGTAGTCGGCATCGTGGAAAATCACCATCTTCCCCTCGAGGGCCTTGAAAAACTCCTCTAGCGGCAGACCGGCCAGAGGATCGATGAGTTTCAGATCTTCGGCCCAGCCACTCTGGGGCTCCTGACCCCAGCCGCTCTGGATCAGGCAGAGCTTCTCAAAATAGCAATGAAGGCTGTCGGCCTCGGTATCGAGAGCGACCTCCTGCTGCCCGGAAAGGCCCGAGAGGTAATCCCGGAAGGCGGATTCCCCTGCGATCAAGGCTCCGCGATGAAAGTGGCCGTCGTCGGAATCTCTCCGGCGTGGCGGGCACGGGGCTCGCGCACCTCGGTGTTGCCCTCGGTGGGAATAGTGACGAAGGGACCTCCGGCAAGCGGGGCAACCTCCGTGAAGGCAACATCAGGGACATCTGTAGGGATACCCTCAAGAGGGAATTCCTTGCGGAGCGGATGATAGGGATAACCCTCCCACATGAGGATGCGTCGGAGATCCGGATGATTGCGGAATTTGATCCCCATCATGTCCCAGACCTCGCGTTCGTGCCAGTTGGCGGTCGGCCAGATATCTGTCACGGAGTCGATCTCCGGCTCATCCTCCGAGAGGCTGCTCTTCAGTCGCAGGTGGGTTTTCTTAGCGATGGAGTAGAGCCCGTAGACTACCTGGAAGCGGGGATGGCTACCGGCATGATCGACGCTGCAGATATCGAGCAGCATGTCGAATCCGAGCGTGTCGCGGCAGAAGAGGGCAACCTCATGGATTCGGCTTGCATGCACGGAAAGAGTCGTCTCGCCGCGGAATTCCTTCCGATCAAAGACGTCGGGGGAGAAAGTCTCCTCGATTCTGGTTGCTTCTGAGGCTGCGCTCATCGCAGGGACTGGAGGAGGGCCCTTTTCTGATCGAGCACTGAATGCTCACTCATCAGCTTGTTCTGAAGCTTCATCAGACCGTCCAGCAAGGCCTCGGGGCGGGGGGGACAACCCGAGACGTAAACGTCGACGGGAATGATCTGGTCGACACCTTGGAGGGTCGCGTAGCTACGGTACATGCCGCCGGATGAGGCGCAGGCACCCATCGCGATCACCCACTTGGGTTCGGGCATCTGCTCGTAGATGCGCTTTACGGAGAGGGCCATCTTGTAAGTGACGGTGCCGGCGACGATCATCACGTCGGACTGGCGGGGCGAGAAGCGCATGACCTCGGCTCCGAAGCGAGCGATATCAAAGCGTGCGGAAGAGGCGGCCATGAGTTCGATTGCGCAGCAGGCGAGGCCCATTGGCATAGGCCAGAGAGAGTTTTTGCGCATCCAGTTGATGGCGGCATCCAGCTTGGTGATGATGACATTCCCTTCGATCTTGGAATCAAACGCCATGGGCGTCGAAACCGGCGTTGCATGGGGATGCATGGTGGGTAGAGTTCCCGTGGACATAGAGGAGGAGCCTATAAGAGAGGGAAGCCAGAACAAGTGAAAAGGATCATGCGGCCCTTGAAGTCAACGCAAGTTGCTTTCCAAGAGCAGTTTACACCATATAATGGGTTCTTTAGGGAGTAGGGGAGGCAGGGAAGAGGAACAATAATGAATCTGGAATTGCTTGGTTGGCCGTTGATTGCCTCACCGCCAAGTCATCGCCGTCGGTGATCCCCCACTTGTTTCTCAGGACACTGCTTCCGGGCCACGCATAGGGATCCGGAAGACCCTCCGGACCATAAGCCGCCATCACGCGCCAACGAGCCCGTGGGACCTCGACTTCTTGGCCAGGATCCGGGCTTCCCGATTGATTCGGGCGATGGCTTGGGATCGCGTGATGCGCCCCGAAATAAACTGCGAGTCCAGCTCACGGTCGAGTTTTGTGGGCTTGTAACCTTCCAATGCCACGATCGCATTGGAACGACGGATCGAGGATTTCCTCTTTTGCCGCGATTTTACCCGCTGTTTTTGCAATCGCGATCATTGATCGATTCTAAGCCGTATGAGAGGAAACAGCAAGGCAGCTCCTCGTTCCCTCACCTGGAGTAGATACTCCCGTGGCTAATACAGAGTGGCGCATCTCAGTTCTCTGCCTCAGCGCCCTTGCGTCCGCCGCGTGAAATTCGCAGACGTCCCCGCCTCTGACCTAACAGCTTTCAACCTAAACCGCTAACAGTCTCCTCCGCCTCCCCCTACTTCCCGATGCAGAAACTACTGAAGATTTTTCCCAGAATCTCCTCTGTCCCAGCCTCCCCCACCACTTCTCCGACAGCTCCCAAGGCAGAGCGTAGTTCTACAGCCACGAGTTCCGGAGGATCCCCTGCTCCCAGAAGGTCCATGGCAGCTCCCAAACTTAAGGAAGCACGCTTGAGGCAGTCCTGATGGCGGGCATTGATTGCGGCGCCATCCTGAGCAGTCTCCCCATGCACGCCTTTATCACCTTTCTTCCCTTTCGAGTGTCCCGTGACTTTCGAGATGATCGTTTGAATCAGGCTATCGATTCCCTCACCGGTACGGCAGGAGATGACAATTCCTCCTGGCAATGTGGCGCGATCTGCCAGCAAATCCCTCTTGTTGTAGACCAGGATTTCATCATCGAAAAGTGGCGCGGGGATTGTTGCCGCATCCGAGAGAAGGGAGGCATCGACGAGATGAATGCGGAGATCGGCCTGCTCTGCCGCATGCCTTGCGCGCCTCACTCCCTCTTGCTCCACCGCGTCGACTGTTTCCCGGAGTCCGGCCGTGTCGATAACGCGGAAGGGATAGCCACCGAGGCTTGCCTTCTCCTCAATCGTGTCGCGGGTGGTGCCCGGTGCCTCGTTCACGATAGCCCGCTCAGCTCCAAGTAGACGGTTGAGCAGGCTCGATTTGCCTGCATTTGGTGCACCACAGAGGGCCAAGGTGATGCCTTCACGAAGAAGGCGTCCCTTATCGGCTGTGGCAAGCAGATTGGCAAGGCGCTCGGCGATTCTTTGCATCCGGCGCCGCAACGCCACACCACTCTCCGGATCGATTCCCTCTTCGGGAAAGTCGATGAAGGCCTCCAGATGAGCCACGCATTCCAGGAGTTCCCCTCGTAGTGCTTGGATCTCCTGGCCGAGTCGGCCCTCCAGCTGTGCCGTCGCAGCTCGCGCTGCCCTCGGCGTTCCCGCGCTGATAAGGTCCATCACCGCCTCCGCCTGAGTCAGATCGAGCTTTCCGTTGAGGAAGGCTCGCTCTGTGAACTCACCGGGCCTGGCCATCCGCGCCCCAGCTTCAAGCGCTGCGGCCAAAACGCGCGAGGCGACAAGTGATCCTCCGTGTCCGCTGATCTCGACAAGATCCTCGCCGGTGTAGCTGCGAGGGTTGCGGAAGACCGTGAGCAGCACCTCGTCGATGACCTCGCCATGGGAATCAATGATTCTGCCGAAGGCCACCTGCCTCTCTTCCATCGCGGTAGGAGACTTAGCAGCGCGGAAGACCGTGTCGGCCACTACCAGTGCCCCGGGTCCGCTCATCCGGATGACTGCAAGGGCCCCCTCGCCGGGAGGTGTGGCCAGCGCGGCGATGGTCTCTTGCACGGTTACTTTTTGAGAACCTCTCTTAGCTCCTCAATGCAACGGCGGTTCTGGTCCATGGTGCCGACGGAGATGCGGATCCACTCGGGAAGGCCGTAGCTTCCCATGGCCCGGAGGATGATCCCCTTACGAAGCATGGCCTGGAAGACCGCATTGCCATCGCCGACCTTAACGAGGACGAAGTTGGCAACGCTGGGAACATATTCGAGGCCTATGGCAGCAAACGCTGTTTCCAGATACTCGCGGCCCTCATGCGTGAGTTCGCGGGTCTTCCTCATGTGCTCCTCGTCGAGAAGGCCGGCAAGCGCGCCCGCCTGAGCGATACCGTTTGCATTGAAGGGCTGGCGGGTGCGCTGCAGGACGGCGGCCAACTCGGGAGTGGTGATGCCGTAGCCGATCCGGAGATTGGCTAGCCCCATGATCTTGGAAAAGGTTCGCATCACGACGACATTCCGGCCCTCACGGACATACGGCAGGACATCGGGAGCAACCTTCTCGTCGAGGAACTCGTGGTAGGCCTCGTCGAAGACGACCAGAACATGATCGGGAACCTTCGCCATGAAGCGGTCGATCGCCTCCTGGCCGACCATGGTGCCGGTGGGATTGTTTGGATTGGCGATGAAGACGGTGCGGGTCTTCGGCGTGATGGCCGCTAACATGGCGTCGAGATCGGCCGTGTATCCGGGGTCGGGAACCTCGACCGTCTCGGCTCCGAAGAGTTGGGCCATCAGCTTGTAGACCGCGAAGGAATGACGGGCCACCACCACCTCGTCGCCAGGGCGGAAGAACGCATGACCGATGAACTCGATGATCTCGTTGGAGCCGTTGCCGAGAACGATATTCTCACGGGTCATGCCGAGGCCTAAGCGATGGGCAACAGCTCCACGCAGTTCGTAGCCGCCACCGTCTGGGTAGAAATGGGAGCGCTCCAGTGTGCGGCGCATCGCCTCCAGTGCTTTGGGTGAGGGGCCAAGCGGGTTCTCGTTGGAAGCAAGTTTGATGATCTCCTCTTCACGCAGACCAAGATCGCGGGCCAGCTCCTCGACGGGCTTGCCTGGCTCGTAGACGGTCAGTTTCAGGATATGCTCATGAGCGGTCTTCCACATGGGCTGCATCTTAGTCGGGTAAATGAAAATATGGAACTCAGGAACTCAGGTTCCTTGAGGAAGAGTTCTGTTTTTCTTTAATCTGGAACTTACTGGGAGTCAGGGCCAATCTTTTGAAGAGTGAAGACCATTCTTATCACTGGAGCCTCGACGGGATTTGGGCGTGCCCTGGCCACAGAAGCCCTCAATCGAGGCCATCAGGTCGCTCTGGCTGTTCGTAACCCGGAGAGCGTCGCAGATCTGGTCGCTCAGTATCCTGGCAAGGCCTTTGCGATCGAATTCGATCTTACCAAACCAGCCGATGCCGAGCTGGCCGTGAAGGAGACCTTGGAGCAGTTCGGCCGACTCGATGTTCTGATCAATAACGCTGGCTACGGCCTGCTGGCTGCACTCGAGGAATCAACCGATGAGCAGCTTGCCCGCAACCTCGAGACGAATTTCACGGGACCGTTTCGCCTGATCCGAGCAGTGCTCCCTGTCATGCGTGCGCAACATAGTGGTCATGTGATCACGATGTCGGCCATCGCGGCCTACGCGAATCATCCCGGATTCGCCGTTTACGGTGGGGCCAAGGCTGCGCTCGACGCTACTTGTGATGCCGCATCCCAGGAGGCTGCCCCGCTGGGTATCAAGTTTACTCAGGTGATACCAGGCCCCTTCCGCACCGATTTCATAGGACGCTCACTCGACCATGGCGCGCGGATTCCCGACTATGAAGGGACGGTCGGCAAATTCGGAGGCTTTCTCTCCAAGATGGATGGCAAACAACCCGGAGATCCAGCGAAGGCAGCCTCGGCCATCCTAGATCTGCTGGATGCCGAGAAGCCTCCCTCTCGTCTGCTGATCGGTGGTTACGCCCACACCATATTCGCCAAAAAACTTGCCTCGATGGAGGCTGAAATGAACGCGTGGAAGGAGAAGGGGCAGTCGACTGATTTCTCAGCAGGAGCTTGAGAAGCTGGGATAAAAGCCCGACAGATTAGCCTGTTGAAGATGTGGGTATAGGAGAGATTGGCGCCACTTTTCAAATCCGCCAGAGCGAGCTATTTACGGAGCCGAATTCGCTGACTTCCTTGCCGAGCATTGCCGGTTCAATGCTGAGAGGTCAGTGAGGCTCCCTGAGCTTTTCCCTGAGGAGTGGGGGAAGATGCTCAGGAAGAGAGAAGCACTGAGAATCCTTTAAGGATTTGTAAGGGTGGCCGACTTCAATTACGTAAGTGATGGGACGAGCTACCAAAAGATCGGCGATTTTACCTATGGAAGCGATGGAACAACCTATCAGCGGATTGGAAATACGATCTACGGCAGCAAATAATAGCATCAATGTTCTTCACAGTCAGTAAACTCCCACGCTCCATGACATCAGATCAAGGGGTGATAGGGTTACCTTCATCAGATGGCTTTTTTCCCCTTTAACCGAAAGCAAACGAAGAGAGCTCCCAAGGCTTCTTCAAACCTTGAGGCTAGTGACGGAAAGTCCCAACTGACCCTCCAGCTAGAGGAGGTCAAACGCCAGAGGCAGGAGCTTCTTCGCAGAACTGAAGAGGCCCAGAGAAAGGTAGAGGACATTCCAAAAAAGATTGAAGAACGTAAGCGGCGGGAGGTGGAACGGATCCATGAAAGGGCCCAGAACCACAAAACTGTCCGGGGGTTAGTGAAGCCCACTTATCGGATCCCATCGGTTGTTACTCGAAAACATTCCCGTGCAGAGCAGCGGTCCATGGCGAAAAAGTTCCTGATTTTATGTGCAGTTCTTGCGGTCTTGCTTTTTTTCCTATGGAAGGCTGCTTCCTGAGGGATGGAATTGCTCCTATTTTTTCAGGACACCGTCAATCGTTCCGAGAGCATTTTCCCTTAAGCCTGTTGTTCACGTAGATGTAGCTGGCTCTTGGGCGGAAGAAGGAGTCCTGAGCGGGCTCTTTCTTTTATCAATTGGAGGCTTCTTCTAGTGGCAAGTATGAAACAGTTTAATCTGATTCCTTCTTGATATGTCTTTAGAAACCACTTCATGGAGCACACCTCTCAGTGGATGTGACTCCTATATTGCTGCTCTCAACGATTATATGACCAGATCGGGGCAGGGGCACCACCGGTGTGTAACAATTATAGAGGTGGGCAATGGATTCTCCATTCTGGCCCTCAAGTCTGCTCTAGCCCGTTTTGGATTAAGTCACCCAATACTTGGAGCTCAGATTACTCGTGCTTATCCAGGAGCGGTACCTCGATGGAAGAATACCTTCACTCCAGAGATCGAAGTACAGGAACATTCCCAGGAAAGGGATTCTCATGATTTAGCCCGAGAACTTCTGGCTGCTAACTGGAAGGGGATGATGCGATTCGATGTAATCACGCAGGGAAATGGCGCAATCATTCTGATAAGTTGGAGTCATCTCATCTTTGACGGAAAAGGGGCAGAGTTGGCGTTAGCCGAGATTTCTCGACTATCATCGATCGATATCAATCCAGATAGCCGAACCTTCTTGCAGAGTATTCCGGATGTTCCAGCAATGGGGTTTCGAGATAAATTAAAAGCCGTAAAGCCCTTTATCGACAGATACTGGGAGTTGAGAAAGGAGCAGGTCAGATCGCTTTGCGTGGATCAGCGAGAAGCTGGCATTTCAGATTTCCGAATCATCAGGTTCACGAGCGAGGAATCAGAAATCATTCTCCAAAGAGCTCATGATCTTACTGGTGGGATATTCCTGCTTCCCTATTTCCTAGCAGTAGCCATGAGAGCCCATAAGAGGGTTCTCGCCGACAGAGGAATACACAGTGGCTCGCTTGAATGTTCCATCTCTCTCCAAAAAAGGAAGAGGGGTACGAATGGGCCCATTTTCCAGAACCAGGTGTCGCAAATGTTTTTCTCTCTAAAGCTGGAGGAAACGGACTCGTTGAAAACAGCGACGAGCAAACTCCTAGATCAGTACAGCTCCATGGCAAAGACAGGCTTCGATGCGGCCTTTATAATCATGACAAATTGGATGAGACGCATTCCTTTGAATCTCTACCGGATCTTTATGAGGAAAGAGGCTTCTGGACAGATCACTTCATTTTTTCATGCTCATACTGGAGTCTTCCTATCAGGAGTTTCGGCTTTCTGTGGAGGAGTAATTCAAGATGGGTGTCATGTACCTTCGGTTTCTCAACCTCCGGGGACCGGATTGTTTTTAAGCGAGAGAGATGGACTCCTTACTGCAACTCTCTGCTGGCGAGATGGAGTGATTTCCACTGAAGAGGTCCAAACTATGGAGCAGATGATCAGAGGCGATCTGCTGAGATAAAATTACCGGGCTTCAAGTTGGATCCGGAGCGGCATGTCCCGTTGATCTAGATGAGGCAGTTGTAAAGGGCACAAGTAACCCACCAAGGATCGAAACCGTTGCTTGCAATCCAAACCCACCCAGAGAGATGAGGGCTGCAGCACCTCCTGGAACAGAATAGATTGTTCCGAGAAGCTCTTGAAAAAGGGTTTCTCTAAGGCCTATCCCAAAAAGAGTAATTGGCATAGCAACCAAGGTATCTGACCTGACCCCCATAAACGGGACAGTTGAAAAATGAAGTTCTGCTGGGCAATAAGGAGAGCAGAACAACATGAAAAAAAGCAGATACAGCGAAGA